>JBGSJU010000197.1:0-2110 GCA_041741655.1 Rhodobacterales bacterium | reverse complement strand
GCGTGGTCGGCTGCGGCAGGCGCCCGCATGGCCGGGGCGGATGCAGCGCCTTTGCTGGCCTATGGCCGTGATCTGGGCCGCGCGTTCCAGATCTGGGACGATGTGCTGGATGTGGTCGGCGATGCCGCCGCTGTCGGCAAGGCCGTGGGCAAGGATGCGGCGGCTGGCAAGGCCACCTTTGTCTCGCTGCTGGGGCTGGACGGGGCGAAACGTCGCGCCGCCGATCTGGTGCAACAGGCGTGTGACAGTCTAGGTTGCTATGGCGCGGGCGCGGAAAACTTGCGTGCAGCGGCCCATTTCGTTATCGCGCGCAACACCTGACACGGAAAGCCCGCCATGAGCCAGCACCCCGCCACACCCACGCTGGACCGCGTGCATTCCCCCGCCGATCTGCGCCTGATGTCGGATCGCGAATTGCGTCGCGTCGCCGATGAACTGCGCGCCGAAACGATTAGCGCGGTATCCGTCACCGGCGGGCATCTGGGCGCGGGGCTGGGCGTGGTGGAACTGACTGTGGCGCTGCACGCGGTGTTCGACACGCCTCGCGACAAGCTGATCTGGGATGTCGGTCATCAGGCCTATCCGCATAAGATCCTGACGGGGCGGCGCGACCGCATCCGCACGCTGCGGCAGAAGGACGGGCTGTCGGGGTTCACCAAACGCTCGGAATCCATCTACGACCCGTTTGGCGCGGCGCATTCCTCGACTTCGATCTCCGCTGCCCTCGGGTTTGCCGTGGCGCGGGATCTGGGCGGGGCCTGCGATGGCGGTCTGGGCGACGCCATCGCGGTGATCGGCGATGGCGCGATGAGCGCGGGCATGGCGTTCGAAGCGATGAACAACGCCGGCCATCTGAAGAAACGCCTGTTCGTGATCCTGAACGATAATGAGATGTCCATCGCGCCGCCGGTCGGCGCGCTGTCGTCCTACCTCAGTCGCCTCTATGCCGGCGCGCCGTTTCAGGACCTGAAAGCGGCGGCGGTCAGCGCGGTCAGTTTCCTGCCCGAACCGTTCCGCGAAGGCGCGAAACGCGCCAAGGACCTGATCAAGGGGCTCGCCGTTGGCGGCACCCTGTTCGAGGCGCTGGGGTTTTCCTATGTCGGGCCGATCGATGGGCACGATCTGGACCAGTTGCTGCCGGTGCTGCGCACCGTCAAGGCGCGGGCATCTGGCCCGATGCTGATCCATGTCATCACGCAAAAGGGCAAGGGCTATGCCCCCGCCGAACGCGCCCGCGACAAGGGGCACGCCACCGCGAAATTCGACGTGCCGACCGGCGAACAGGCCAAGGCGCCATCGAATGCGCCCAGCTATACCGCCGTGTTTGGCCGCACGCTGACGGCGCTTGCTGCCGATGATCCGCGCATCGTGGCGGTGACGGCGGCGATGCCGGATGGCACGGGCCTTAGCCTCTTCGCCGAACGCTATCCGTCGCGCTGTTTCGATGTCGGCATCGCCGAGCAGCACGGCGTGACCTTTGCCGCCGGGTTGGCCGCCGCCGGCATGCGCCCGTTCTGCGCGATGTATTCGACGTTCCTGCAGCGCGGTTACGACCAGGTCGTGCATGACGTGGCGATCCAGCGCCTGCCCGTGCGTTTCGCCATCGATCGCGCCGGTCTTGTGGGCGCCGATGGTGCCACCCATGCCGGCGCGTTCGACGTGGCCTTTCTGGCCAACCTGCCCGGCATGGTGGTGATGGCGGCGGCGGACGAGGCCGAATTGATGCATATGGTGGTGACAGCGGCGGCGCATGACGCGGGCCCCATCGCGTTTCGCTATCCGCGTGGCGATGGGATCGGGGTGGACATGCCCGAGCGCGGGCAGGCCCTCGAGATCGGGCGCGGCCGGATGATCCGCCAGGGCGCAGGCGTGGCGATCCTGTCCTTTGGCACCCGTCTGGCCGAGGTGCTGAAGGCCGCTGAATCCCTGTCCGCCCGTGGCCTGACCCCCACCATCGCCGACGCCCGCTTTGCCAAACCCTTGGACCGCGACCTGATCCTTGATCTGGCCCGAAATCACGAGGCGCTGATTACCATCGAAGAAGGTGCCGTCGGCGGTTTCGGCAGCCATGTCGCACAGCTTTTGGCCGACGAAGGCGTGTTCGACCACG
>JBGSJU010000196.1:0-2904 GCA_041741655.1 Rhodobacterales bacterium | reverse complement strand
TGCGGCGGTGCCCTGCACCGTCTTGGGCGCGAAATAGGCGCCGGGCGATCCGAACTCGGCCTGCCGCTGTGCCTGCGCCTTGGGTGCGCCCGGAATGACCAGATCGGGCAAGTCCCACATGATCTGCACCCCCTGAAACGCCGCATCGAAGGTGGCGCGGCGGATGCCTTCGGTGCGCGCACGCGGCCAGATCGTGCTATCCAGCCAGTTGCGAAAGGCCGCTTCGGTTTGCGCACGGGTCTGCGCCGCCGCTGGCAAGGCGGTTGTCAGCAGCAGCAGGACAAGAATGAAGCGGATCATGCGCGCCTTTCGGAAATGCCCGGCAAGGCTAGCATGCCGGGTTCTGCGCGTCAGCCAGCGCCGGGTGGCGTCAGCACCGGATCGCCGGTTGCCGTGCGCCAATGGCGCCGGCACAGGCTTTCGTAGCTTTCGTTGCCGCCGATCAGCACCTGCGCGCCGTCGGTGATGACCCGGCCCGCCGCATCCTTGCGCACCACCATCGTCGCCTTGCGCCCGCAATGGCAGATCGTGCGCACCTCGCGCAGGTCGTCTGCCAGCGCCAGCAACGCTGCCGACCCCGGAAACAGCTGGCCCCGGAAATCGACGCGCAGCCCATAGGTCATCACCGGCACATCCAGATCATCGACGACGCGCGCCAATTGCCAGACCTGCGCGGAGGTCAGGAACTGCGCCTCGTCGATGAACACGCAGGCGACCGGACCCGCCGCCAGCTGTGCAGCAAGGTGGAGGGCCAGATCATCGTCCGGCCCAAAGGTATCGGCGGCCATGCCGATACCGATCCGGCTGGCGATGCGCCCGGCCCCTGCCCGCACGTCCAGCCGCGCGGTCATCAGATAGGGCACCATGCCGCGTTCGCGGTAGTTATGCGCCGCCTGCAGCAGGATGGTCGATTTCCCGGCGTTCATCGTCGAGAAGTGAAAGTATAGCTTGGCCATCGTCCGTCGTATCCAGCCGTCTGTTCGGGTTCTGCGGTGTATTGCGGCATCGCGCGGACAAGTCCATGCCGGATCGCCGCACCCCGGGATGCGGAAATTCGCGCCGGCGATCCGCAGAACGATGCCCATATGTGCGCCAAAAATACATGTTGCATCAAATTCAGGCATTCGCGCGGCCGGATGGGGCGCAAACCGGGCCCAAAAGGCCCGCCGCATTGCAGCATCGGCGCAGGGACGTTCTATTGGATGACGCGCAGGGGAGATCTGCGATGGGGATGTGCAGTGGCGGCCGCGACGTGGAAATCCGCCACCACTGCACAAGGTGCAACAAACGCTGCCATGCGCAGATAGGCCATTCCCGCTGCCGGGAAAAGGGCCGACGCTGGGCCATGGCCATCTGAGAGGATGACATGAAGAATTTCAGGACAATTTTCACGGCCGGGGTGACGGCCGGGGCGCTTGCCTTTGCGGCAGGCACGGCCATGGCGCAGGACACGATCAAGGTCGGCGTGCTGCATTCGCTGTCGGGCACGATGGCAATCTCGGAAACCACGCTGAAGGACACAATGCTGATGCTGATCGCCGAGCAGAACGCCAAGGGCGGCGTGCTGGGCAAGCAGCTGGAGGCGGTGGTGGTCGATCCCGCGTCCGACTGGCCGCTGTTTGCGGAAAAGGCGCGCGAATTGCTGACCGTGTCGAATGTGGATGTGATGTTCGGCTGCTGGACCTCGGTGTCGCGCAAATCCGTGCTGCCGGTGATCGAAGAACTGAACGGCCTGCTGTTCTACCCGGTGCAGTATGAGGGCGAGGAATCGTCCAAGAACGTATTCTACACCGGCGCTGCGCCGAACCAGCAGGCGATCCCGGCGACGGATTACTTCCTGAACGAACTGGGCGTGCAGAAATTCGCGCTGCTGGGCACGGATTACGTCTATCCGCGCACCACCAACAACATTCTGGAATCCTACCTGATTTCCAAGGGCATCCCGAAATCGGACATCTTCGTGAACTACACACCGTTCGGCCATTCCGACTGGTCCAAGATCGTCGCCGACGTGGTGGCCTTGGGCGCGGATGGCAAGAAGGTGGGGGTGATTTCCACCATCAACGGCGATGCCAATATCGGCTTCTACAAGGAACTCGCCGCGGCGGGCATTTCGGCGGATGACATCCCCGTTGTCGCCTTCTCGGTCGGTGAAGAAGAACTGTCGGGTCTGGATACCTCGAACCTTGTCGGCCATCTGGCCGCATGGAACTATTTCCAGTCGGCCGATGCGCCGGTCAACGCCGAATTCATCGCCAAATGGAAGGCGTTCGCCGGTGAAAAGCGCGTGACCAACGACCCGATGGAGGCCCATGTGATCGGCTTCAACATGTGGGTGCAGGCAGTGACCAAGGCGGGCACCACAGACGTGGATGCCGTGCGCACCGCGATGTATGGCCTTGAGGTGCCGAACCTGACCGGGGGCATCGCCAAGATGCTGCCGAACCATCACCTGACCAAGCCAGTGCTGATCGGTGAAATCCGGGCCGATGGCCAGTTCGACATCATCTCGCAGACCGAGCCGGTGCCGGGCGATGCCTGGACCGATTTCCTGCCCGAATCGGCGGTGCTGGAATCGGATTGGCCGGGGCTTGAGTGTGGCATGTACAACACCGCGACCAAGACCTGCGTGCAGCTGAAATCCAACTACTGACACCCATGCGGGCGGGGGCAATCTCCGCCCGTTTTCCCGAACCTGAAGGCAGGCCCTGATGCCCAGATGTCTTGCTTCCCTCGTGGTGGCCATGATGCTGCTGACCCCACTGGCCGCGCTGGCGCAGGACGCCGCGCGCATCCTGTCCGACAACCGCGCGCTGGTGGAACGGCCCTCCCGCACCACCATCGGTCCGGTGATTGACGCCTTGGCCGCGTCGGGCGATCCGGTGGTGGCCGAAGTGCTGGCGG
>JBGSJU010000195.1:0-3722 GCA_041741655.1 Rhodobacterales bacterium | reverse complement strand
GCGATGTCCGACATCACCCGGTCGGTCGCGTTCTGCCGGGCGATCCGCGACGCGGTGGGCGACCGCGCGGATCTGCTGTTCGGCACGCACGGGCAGTTTTCCACCGCTGGCGCGATCCGTCTGGGGCAGGCGTTGGAACCCTACAGCCCGCTGTGGTTCGAAGAACCGGTGCCCCCCGATGACGTGGCCAGCATGGCCACTGTTGCCCGCGCGGTCCGCATTCCCGTGGCGGGCGGTGAACGGCTGACCACTAAGGCCGAATTTGCCTCGCTGCTGCGCGCGGGCGGGGCGGAGATTTTGCAACCGGCGCTGGGGCGTGCGGGGGGCATCTGGGAGGTCAAGAAGATCGCTGCGATGGCCGAGGCGTTCAATGCCCAGATCGCGCCGCATCTGTACGCCGGGCCGATCGAATGGGCGGCGAATGTCCATCTCGCGGCGTCGATCCCCAACCTGTTGATGATCGAAACCGTCGAAACCCCGTTCCACGACGCCCTGATCCGCGGCACGATCCGGGTCGAGGATGGCCATGTCACGCCCCCCACCGCCCCGGGTCTTGGCATTGATGTGGACGAGGCGCTGGCACGCGCGCATCCCTATACCGGCGATGCGCTGCATCTGCAGATGCAGGAAGCGCCCTGCGACTACAGAAACGGCAATCGCTTTGCCGGTGGCGCCCCCGTGACCGAGGAATGATGCGTCCCCCTCGCATTTGGCAGCGATCATGCTATATACTCAGCAAAATCCTGAATGTGAGCGGCCATGAACACGCATAATCCCCCTGCCCCGCCATCGGAAATGGCCCGTTCCGCCGAAATGGCGGCGGCCTATCTGAAGACGCTCGCGCATGAAGGGCGCTTGATGATCCTGTGCCATCTGGGGTCCGGCGAGAAATCTGTGGGCGAGTTGGAGGACGTGCTGGACCTGCGGCAGGCCGCCGTCAGCCAGATGCTGGCGCGGTTGCGCGACGAAGGTCTGGTGGCGACCCGGCGCGAAGGCAAGGTGATCTATTACCGGCTGGCGGATCAGAACACTGCCGAAGTCATTGCCCTGCTGTACCGGTTGTTCTGCGGCCCCGCAGACACCGCGGACGGGCGCACCAGCTGCTGATCACGCCCGCGGCGTCCTGCCAAAATCGCGCATCCCAAGCAGTCAGCCAACTGTTGACAGCGCCCATTGCTATATCGCTTAACTGTATCCGCAGCCCCGGGAACAGGAGGGGCGCATCCAGGGAGGATTCCGAATGAAACGCCGCACGATGATCACGACCGTGGCCGCCGCTGCCATGTTGCTGGGCCTTGCCCCCGCCGCATTCGCGCAGGATATCACGTTGAAACTGCACCAGTTCCTGCCGCCGGCCGCGACCGTTCCGGCGCATATCCTCAAACCTTGGGGCGAACGCGTCACCGCTGCCTCGGGTGGCAAGGTCAAGATCGAACATTACGATGCCATGGCACTGGGCGGCAAACCGTCCGACCTGATGGATCAGGCGATCGATGGCGTCGCCGATATCGTGATGACCGTGGTCGGCTACACGCCGGGCCGGTTCCCGCGCACCGAAGTGTTCGAACTGCCCTTCATGATGACCGATCCGATCGCCACCGCGAAGGCGTTCCAGGACATGGTGGAAACTGACCTGCAAGCCGGGGAATACGGTCAGGTCAAGGTGCTGGGCGCATGGGTGCATGGCCCCGGCCTGATCCATTCCAAGGAGCCGATCACCAAGCTGGAGGATCTGGCGGGCAAGAAGCTGCGCGGCCCGACCCGGGTGATTTCGGACATGCTGTCCGAACTGGGCGCGACGCCTGTCGGCATGCCCCTGCCCGCGATCCCCGAGGCGCTGTCGAAAGGCGTGATCGATGGCACGGTGATCCCGTGGGAAGTGACGCCGTCGATCCGGCTGGCCGAACTGGCGAAGAACCACGTCGAATTCGGCGGCACGGAATCGCTTTATACCGCCACGATCATCATGGTGATGAACAAGGCCAAGTATGACAGCCTGCCCGCCGACGTCCGCGCCGCCATCGACGGCGAGTCGGGGATGAAACTGGCCGAGTTCGCCGCGCAGGTGATGTATGATTACGACAAGCCCGGCCGCGACATCGCCGTGGCGGCCGGCAACACCATCACGACGCTGGACGCCACCGAGGTCGCCCGCTGGAAGGAAAAATCCCAGCCGGTGATCGACCGCTGGGTGGCCGACATGGGCACCAAGGGCATTGACGGCACCGCATTGATCGAACAGGCCAAGGCGCTGATCGTCAAGCACGGCGGCTAAGCCTGCGTCATGACCAAGACGACCGGGGGGCCGCTGCCAGCGGCCCCTTTTTCACGTCACCCCACCCGCACGCCTTTCGACCAGACCCCCCGCACCACCGGTGTGCCGTTCTCCAGCCGCCGGAACCGCAAGAGGTCGGCCGACAGGCCCGTGGCCAATTCCCCCCTGTCCGTCAGCCGCGCCGCCCGTGCTGGCGCGGATGTAACCGTCGCCATGCCGCGCGCCATGTCGTTCCACAGGTCGCCCAGCATCACCGCCCCCAGCAACAACGCGGATGGCACATAATCCGACGACAGAATGTCCAACAGCCCCGCCTCGGCCAGCGCCCTGGCCGCCACGTTGCCGGAATGTGACCCGCCGCGCACCAGATTGGGCGCGCCCATGATGTTGGCGATGCCGGCGGCGTGGTTGGCAGCGGCAGCTTCCTCGGTGGTCGGAAACTCGGCCACGCTGACGCCGTAACTGGCCGACACGGCCACCTGATCCGGATCGGTATCGTCATGGCTCGCCAGCACCGCGCCAAACCGCCGCGCCGCCTGCACCGCCGCCGCCTCGTGCAGCGCACCATAGGTGTCGCGCAGGCCCTTCAGATGCGCGATATGCTCCAGAAACTCGGCATCGTTCAGCCCGTGCTTGCCCTGCACATAGGCCGCGAGTTTCGTCACATCACGAAATTGCCGCTGCCCCGGCGTGTGATCCATCAGCGACACGATGCGCACGCGGTCATCGGCGGTGAATTCGTCCAGTTCCTCGGCCAGCGTTTCGGAACAGACCTCGGCGCGCAGATGCAGGAAATGGCTGATCCGCAGCGCGCCCTGCGCCCGCATGTCCAGCAGTTCGCTGGCCAGGGGACGGGCATAGCGGCCATAGCGGCTTTTTCCGGAATTGATCGACCCCACGCGCATGGCATCGAACACCGTGGTGATGCCCACGGACGCCAGTTCGCCGTCATGCGCCACGATGGCGGCGGCATGCGGCCAGTCCACCTTGGGTCGGGGTGACATGTGGCGTTCCAGATTGTCGGTGTGCAGTTCCACCATGCCCGGCGCCAGATAATCGCCTTCGGCATCCACCGTCATCGCACGGGTGGTCCCGGCAGCTACATCCGCGATCCGCCCGTCGCGGATCACCAGCGTGCCCGATTGCACCCGGTCCGCCAGCACCAGTCGGGCATTCCCGATCACGATCTCTTCTGTCATGTCGCTGTTGTCCTTGCCTGCGATGCGATGCCCCCAGAAGGAGACCCGCGATGAATTACGCCCGCTACGCGCTGTATTACACTCCACCACCGGGCGCCCTGGCCGATTTTGGCGCGGACTGGCTGGGTTGGGATATGGCGCGTGGCGCAGCGGTAGTCCAGCCCGCGCTGGACTTGCCGCGCCCCTTGGCCGACATCACCGCCGAACCGCGCAAATACGGCTTTCACGCCACGCTGAAGCCGCCGTTC
>JBGSJU010000194.1:0-3103 GCA_041741655.1 Rhodobacterales bacterium | reverse complement strand
GGCGGGCGGGAACGCGCCCCCGACCAGCGGCGTGGACCGCCGTTCGCGCAGGCGCCACGCGAAGAACATCGGGATCATCGCCCCGCCCATCACGAAGGCGAGCGTGGGGTCCCATGCGCCAAAAACGTCCAGCCATCCCTGCACCTTGGCGGTGTCGGTCATGCCGGAAATGAACAGACCAGCCCCGAAGAACCCGCCGGCGATCAAGGCAAACAGATTGCGCTTCATGTCAGATCATCCCCAGAACATGCCGGAACAGAACAACGCCGATGCCGCCCGCCACGATGTAGGCAACGGTGGCCACCATCCCGCGCAATGACAGCCGCGAAATGCCGCAGACGCCATGCCCCGAGGTGCAGCCATTGGCGATCCGGGTGCCAAGACCCACCAGCAGTCCGGCCGCGATCAGAATGCCCCAGTTGTCGGTGACATGGGTATCCACCCCATTTGTGTAAAGCGGATACAGCAGGATCGGCAACACGAACACGCCGACCAGAAACGCCGTGCGTTCCTGCCATGCGCTCCACCCGCTGCCATCCACCAGACCGCCGATGATGCCGCTGGCCCCCATGATCCGGCCGTTGGCCAGAAGATACACCGCACCACCCGTCCCGATCAGCAAACCGCCGATCAGACCCCAGACCCAATCCATGTGCATTCGTTGTTTCCTGTTGCCTGTTGAACGACCCCGCGCCGTCGCGTCCGCAAGCCCGGCGCGGGGACTGTCAGCCGGTCAAAGCTTGTTGACCGGCACCTTCAGATAGACGTTGCCCTGCTCATCCGCCGGCGGCATCTGGCCGGCCCGCATGTTCACCTGCAGCGATGGAATGATCAGCCGCGGCATGGCCAACGTGGCATCCCGTTCCGACCGCATCTTGATGAAATCGTCGCGGTCCTTGCCGGCGCCGACGTGGATATTGGCCGCCTTCTGCGCCCCGACGGTGGTTTCCCAGGCGAATTCGTCCCGCCCGGGCGCCTTGTAATCGTGGCCGACGAAAATCCGCGTGTCATCGGGCAGCGCCAGAATCTTCTGGATCGACGCGTACAGCGTCTCGGCCGACCCGCCGGGGAAATCGCAACGTGCCGTGCCGAAATCCGGCATGAACATCGTATCGCCGACAAAGGCCGCATCGCCGATGACATAGGTCAGGCAGGCAGGGGTATGACCCGGGGTGTGTAAGACCTCGCCACGCATCTGGCCGATGTGGATGACATCGCCATCCACGAAAAGCTGATCGAACTGTGATCCGTCACGCTGGAATTCGGTGCCTTCGTTGAAGATCTTGCCGAACGTGTCCTGCACCATCTTGATGCGGTCGCCGATGCCGATCTTGCCGCCGACGCGGTCCTGCAGGTAGGGCGCTGCGGACAGGTGGTCGGCGTGGACATGGGTTTCCAGCAACCATTCCACATTCAGGCCTTCGGCCTGCACATAGGCGATTATCGCATCGGCGGATTTGGTATCCGTCCGGCCCGACGCATAGTCGAAATCCAGCACCGAATCGATGATCGCACAGGACGATCCATTTGGATCGCGCACGACATAAGAGATCGTGTTGGTCGCCGTATCAAAGAACGCTTTGACGATCGGGTTGGTGGGCGTGTTCATGATCAGTCCTCCGTTTGCGCAATCATATAACCTAAGCTGAATGTGTTTCAAGTGTTGCTTAGACGGGCGCTTGCTTTGACTTGACCTGCATCAAGGCGTCGCGGGACAGGCCGCGCCATCATGGGGCGCCACATATGATTGCGGCGCAAAATGGGGTGCAACATGACAGATCTGATGGCGCGACGCGTGCAGTTGATGACCCGCCTGCGGGAACTGGATCGGATGCTGCACGATATCGAGGACCAGTTGGACGATCCCCGTTCCAAGGATTGGGACGACGCCGCCACGGAACGTGGCGGCGACGAGGTGCTGGAGCGGCTCGGGACGCAGGGCGGGGTCGAAATCCGCCGCATCCGTGCTGCGTTGAGCCGGTTGCGCAACGGCCAGTACGGGATTTGCGTGACCTGTGGCGAACCGATCTCGGAAGAACGGCTGGACCTGCTGCCCGACACGCCGTTCTGCCGTACTTGCGCGCAGTCGCACTAAGGGGCTTTGGCGCAGCCCACCGGTGCAGGAACGGGGCCAGATGCCCCGCCCTGCGGCGGATCAGCGCCGTTGTGGATCAAGAGGAGGCGAAGATGATCAAGGACCTGCATACAATGGACGATCTGATTGCCGTGCTGGAACAACGGCTGGATACCGAAATCACCGCGGACAACGCGGCGCGTACCCGGATCCTGACCGAGGTTCAGGCGTTGATCGACCGGTACAAATCCGCCGGCACCTGCGTCCCGTTGCGGCTGTGCGCGATGGAGCGGGCGCTGCTGGATGACGTGACCGACGATAATTTCGACAACATGCCGGTGTAAGCTGCCCGTGTGATTGACCTGTGCAAGTAATCTGTGTGGGTCGCCTGTGAGCGTCGGCAGTGGCGGAAGCATCGCGCGCCGATGACGGGCCGGGGTACGCCATGCAACGCAACCCGCCAGACGGCGGGCCAAGTTGTGCTGCGGCCTTGCAAAGCCGCGCCGCCCTTTGCAAACTGGATCATCAGTGCGGCGAGCAGAACGGGTAACACGTGGACGCGAAAACCCCTCAGGCGACGGTCCAAGCCAGCGCAGGCCAGTCCACTGTGGCGCTGAATGTCGTGGACGGCATCGCCGTGCTGACCATGGCGAACGCGCCCGGCAATGCGTTGGCCCAGCCGCTGCGCGCGGATCTGATGGCGCGTTTCGGGATGCTGGCGGCGGTTGACACGGTCAGGGGCATCGTGCTGACCGGGGGCGAGCGGGTGTTCTCGACCGGGATGGATATTCGCGAGATCGAACGCAACCTCGACCCGGCCCCACGTCTGCGCGACCTGTGTGACCTGATCGCGTCCAGCGAAAAACCGGTCGTTGCCGCCATTCACGGCCCGGCCTTGGGGTCGGGACTGGAACTGGCTCTGGCCTGTCATGCCCGCATCGCAGGCCCCACGGCGCGGGCCGGGTTCCCGGAATTGGCCTTCGGGCTGATCCCCGGGGCCGGTGGCACGCAACGGTTGCCGCGCCTGAT
>JBGSJU010000193.1:0-2516 GCA_041741655.1 Rhodobacterales bacterium | reverse complement strand
CGATCGGATACCGCACCCTGCGGGCGGAAAAGAATGACAGAGGCCAGCGGCTTCTGAAGGAACTGGAGCTTTGGGAGGTGTCGCTAGTGACCTTCCCGATGCTGACCAGTGCGCGGGTGCAGGCCAAGGGCGATGACCCGGGGCAGGCGCTGCGCGGAATGGCGGCGGCCCTGCGGGACGCGGAGCGGGCGCTGGCCGGGGACTGATCCCCGCCGGCAGAACTTAGGCAAGGAACCATGATGCAGACAACCGAGACCCGCTCTCGGACCGGAGAGGCTTTGTCCCCCGAGGCCGAGATGCAAGCCGCGCTGACCGGGTTCGTCAGCGAACTCAAGGCGTATCGCGCCGACATTCACACCCGTATGCAACAGCAGGAAGATCGCATGACCATGATGCAGACAAAATCCCAGATCTCGGCACGCCACGCGCTGTCCACGTCAGCCACAGCCGAGGCCCCACACCAGAAGGCGTTTGACGCCTATGTGCGCACCGGCGACGATGACGGCCTGCGTGGGCTGGTGCTGGAAGGCAAGGCGCTGTCCACGGCGGTGAATGGCGATGGTGGCTATCTGGTCGATCCGCAGACGGCAGATACCGTGCGCGGCGTGCTGAAATCCAGCGCGTCGATCCGTGCGGTGGCGAATGTCGTGACGGTGGAATCCTCGTCCTATGACGTGCTGATCGACACCACGGATGTCGGCCACGGCTGGGCCACAGAAACGGCGGCAACCACGGAAACCGGCACGCCCACCATCGAACGCATCACCATCCCGCTGCACGAGCTGTCGGCGCTGCCGAAGGCCAGCCAGCGGTTGCTGGATGACAGCGCCTTCGACATCGAAGGCTGGCTGGCTGGCCGCATCGCCGACAAGTTCGCGCGGGCGGAAGCGGCGGCCTTTGTGGCAGGCGATGGCGTGGGCAAACCCAAGGGGTTCCTGACGGCGGCAAAGATCGCCAATGCTGCCTGGGCCTGGGGCAGCCTTGGCTTTGTTCCCACCGGCGCGGCCGGGGCGTTCCTGTCGGCGGATGCCATCGTCGATCTGGTCTATGCCTTGGGCGCGCCTTACCGCGCCAATGCGGTCTTCGTGATTAATTCGAAAACCGCCGGCACCGTGCGCAAGATGAAGGACGCGGATGGCCGGTTCCTTTGGTCGGACGGTCTGGCCTCGGGCGAACCTGCCCGGCTGCTGGGCTATCCGGTGCTGGTGGCGGAAGACATGCCCGATATCGCGGCGAACAGCTATTCGGTGGCGTTTGGTGATTTCGGCGCGGGTTACACCGTCGCCGAACGCCCGGACCTGCGCATCCTGCGCGATCCGTTTTCGGCCAAGCCACATGTGCTGTTCTACGCGACCAAGCGGGTGGGCGGCGATGTGTCGGATTTTGCGGCGATCAAGCTGTTGAAATTCGCGGTGTCCTGATCGGAACCGGGGCCGCGCGGGGTGTTCCCGCGCGGCCCTGCGCGGCTGAAGACACGGGCAAGGACCGGAGGTGATCCATGATGTTGGTCGAAATGACGCAGGTGCCAGATGCGAACCTGCCGGTGGCAGAACTGCGCGCCCATCTGCGCCTGGGCACGGGCTTTGCCGAGGATCAGGTGCAGGATGGGCTGTTGGCCGCGTTCCTGCGCGCGGCCATGGCGGCGATCGAGGCCCGGACGGGCAAGATCCTGCTGGAACGCGAATTTTCCTGGGCGGTGAATGGCTGGCGCGATGCTGGCGGACAGGCCCTGCCGGTTGCGCCGGTCAGCGCGCTGGTATCGTTGTCGCTGCGCGACCGGTTCGGGGTGGAAACGGTCGTGGACCCGGCGGCCTATCGTCTGGAACCTGACGCGTTGCGACCGCGGCTGATGCCGATGGGGTTCGCCTTGCCGACTATTCCGACCGGCGGGCAGGCGCAGCTGCGGTTTCTGGCAGGATACGGTCCCGAATGGGCCGATCTGCCGCGCGATCTGGGGCAGGCCTGGCTGATGCTGGCATCGCATTACCACGAATACCGCCATGATATGGCGCTGGGGTCCGGCTGCATGCCCTTTGGCGTGACGTCCCTGATCGACCGGTTCCGCACCTTGCGCCTGTTGGGCGGGGGCGTGGCATGACGGCGGTGAACCTGAACCGGGCACTGGTGCTGGAAAGCCCGGTGCGGACGCCGGACGGGGCGGGCGGGTTCGTGGAAAGCTGGTCGGCCTTGGGCACGGCGTGGGCTGATGTCACGGCCCGCACGGCCCTCGAAAGCGCAGGTGAAGACGGCGCTCTTGCGTTGTCGGCCTACCGCATTCTGGTGCGCGGGGCGCCCGTTGGCGCGACCAACCGGCCCCGGCCCGGACAGCGGTTTCGTGACGGTGCGCGCCTGTTTCGCATTCTGGGCGTGGCCGAGGCCGATCCGATGGCGCGCCATCTGGTCTGCACCTGCGAAGAGGAGGTTTCGCCATGACCTATGCCATTGCCCCTGCCTTGCAGGCAGCGGTGTATCAGCATCTGGCGGCCACGGCGGCCTTGGCGGGGGTGGCGCTGCAT
>JBGSJU010000192.1:0-5894 GCA_041741655.1 Rhodobacterales bacterium | reverse complement strand
CGGCGGGTGCGGCGCCGGCGATGCGCCTGACGGCGGCATTTTCGGATGGTGAACGGCTGTGCGCCGTGCGCTATGCGTCCGACGATCACGCACCGTCGTTGTATTACCGCTGGAGCGATAGCCGCGCCGGTTGGGCCGTGGTATCCGAACCGCTGGACGACAGTCAGGAAGGCTGGGTGCCGGTCGCGTCGGGCACGTTCCTGACCGTGGACAAGGACGGCATCCGGTTCGACCGGTTCCAGCCCTTGTTGGCCGAGGCCGCGTAGATCACGCCGCGATATACCGGTCGCGGCGGTGGTTGACCGCAAGGAACAGCGCAAAGACCGCCGCGCCAAGGAAGCTGTAGCCCAGCACATCCAGCGGGACGATCAACGCCGCCACGCCAAAGATCATCAGATCGGACAGCAGTTGCGCGTGGCCGGCCGGAAAACCGGTGCGATCCTGCAATTCGACCCACAGCACCGACAACCCGCCGAAACTGCCGCCATGGCGCACCACAGCCAGCGCCGCGATGCCGAACAGCATGCCGAACAGCACGGCGGCCACCACAGGGTCCATGCGGCCCAGTTCGATCCAGTTCGGCAGGGCGGCGACCGTCAGTGACAGCGCCGCCGTGGTGATCAGCGTCTTCAACGCGAACCGACCGCCCATGCGACGCCACGCAAGCCCCAGAAACGGCAATGTCACGGCGAAATACACCGGTGCAAAGGGCAGGCCGGTCAGATGCGCGATGATGACGGCAAGGCCGGCGGTCTGGCCAGTGACAAAGCCCATATGGGTCAGAATGTGCATCCCCAGCGCAGCCATGCTGACGCCGAACACAATTCCTTGCGCGTCTTCGATCGGGGAATGGCGGGCGGCGGCGGTCATGGGCGGGGTCCTGAATACTCCGGTCAGACACTGCATCGCCGGTTGACGTGGATATGGGTTGCGGCAGGCCAAAGGTCAATAAATCTGACCCATCTGCAACTGCAACCCTGCCATGCAAAAAGGGCAGCCTTGCGGCTGCCCCTGGATCGTGCGCGCGCGGGGTGTCAGCCGACCAGCGCCTTGTTCAGATACTCATCGACCTTTTCCAGATACCCCATGGTGGACAGGGATTTCTGCTCCGGCCCGATCAGCAGCGCCAGATCCTTGGTCATGAACCCATCCTCGACCGTCTGCACGCAGACGCGTTCCAGCGTGGTGGCAAAGCGCATCAGCGCGTCGTTGCCATCCAGAAGCGCGCGATGTTTCAGCCCGCCCGACCACGCATAGATGGATGCGATCGAATTGGTCGAGGTTTCGCGGCCCTGCTGGTGCTGGCGATAGTGGCGCGTCACGGTGCCATGCGCCGCCTCGGCCTCGACCACCTTGCCATCGGGCGTCATCAGCACCGAGGTCATCAGGCCCAGCGACCCGAACCCCTGCGCCACGGTGTCCGACTGCACGTCGCCATCATAGTTCTTGCAGGCCCAGACATAGCCGCCCGACCATTTCAGCGCGGACGCTACCATGTCGTCGATCAGGCGGTGTTCATAGGTGATGCCGGCAGCCTTGAATTTATCCGCGAACTCTTCGTCGAACACCTGCTGGAACAGGTCCTTGAACCGGCCGTCATAGGCCTTCAGGATCGTGTTCTTGGTGGACAGGTACAGCGGCCAACCCTTCAGCAGGGCATAGTTCATCGAGGACCGGGCGAAATCGATGATCGACTGGTCAAGGTTGTACATGCCCATGACGACGCCCGCGCCGGGGGCCTGAAACACCTCGCGTTCGATGACCTTGCCGTCATCGCCGACGAATTTCAGCGTCAGCTTGCCGGCGCCGGGGAAATGGAAATCGGTGGCGCGATACTGATCGCCATAGGCGTGGCGGCCGATCACGATGGGCTTGGTCCAGCCGAGCACCAGACGCGGCACGTTCTTGCAGATGATCGGTTCGCGAAAGATCACGCCGCCCAAGATGTTGCGGATCGTGCCGTTGGGCGATTTCCACATCTGTTTCAGGCCGAATTCCTCCACCCGCTGCTCGTCGGGCGTGATCGTGGCGCATTTCACCGCCACGCCAACCTCGCGGGTTTTCAGTGCCGAATCGATGGTGACCTGATCATTGGTGCGGTCGCGTTCCTCGATCCCCAGATCGTAGTAAAGCAGATCAATGTCCAGATAGGGCAGGATCAGCTTTTTCTTGATGAAATCCCAGATGATGCGGGTCATCTCGTCGCCGTCCATTTCGACGACGGGGTTTGCGACTTTGATCTTGGACATGGGCCTCTCCGGTCTGGTTACGCAGTGTTGGGATTCGGTGGATACTGCCCGAATAGCCGAAATGACACCATGTGAACAGTGTTGTATGCCGTTGCATACAACAAAACCTTACTGCTGCGGCATCGCCCGCAAAGAGGCCCAGGCCCCGAAAGACGCCAGCAAGGCCCCAAGGATCATCGGCGCCAGTGTGCCATCAAAGGCCTGACCGAACGGAATGGCCAGCAGCGCGCCGAATACCGCCGATATCGCGCCGATCACTGCCGCGGCCAACCCCGCGACATGGCCCATCGGTTCCATCGCCAGCGCATTCAGGTTGCCGACCGTCAGGCCGTTCTGAAAGAACAGCGTGGCCTGCCAGATCAGATAGACCATGAACAACGGCGTCCCCGACAGGCCCGACCACCACACCACCAGCATGCCCGCCGACAGGAAAACCTGACCACCAAAGGCCATGATCGCCATCCGTCGCATCCCCAACCGGCGCACCAGCCGTGCATTGACGAATGACGCCATCGCCATGACCGCCGCCATCCCGGCAAACCAGGCCGGAAAGCTGGCCCCGCGATCGAACACCACCGCAAACACCGGCTGGATCAGGGCAATGGTGTTGAACAGCACGACATAGCAGAACACCTGCGCCAGCACGGCCAAGCGCACCACCGGGTGGCGGGCCATTTCGGCCAACGCGCCGCCGATCAACCGCATTCGGATCGGGCGGCGGGCCGCCGGCGGCAGGGTTTCCGGCTGGCGCACCAGCATCCAGATCATGGCCGTCAGGGCAAAGACCGCGAACAGGATGAACACCGCCCGCCAGCCACCGACCGACATCACCAGCGCGCCGACAAAAGGCGCCGCGGCCGGCACCGCCATGAACACGATCATCACGATGGAAATCACCTGCGCCATCTCGCGCCCGGAATACAGGTCGCGGATCATAGCGGTGGCCCCGACGCGCGGACCGGCGGCGCCGATACCTTGCAGCAAGCGGGCGATCAACAGCGCCTCCAGCGTCTCAGCCCGATAGGCCAGCGCCGCGCCCATCACAAACAGCGCGACACCGCCCAGCACGACCGGTCGCCGACCGACCGCATCGGCCAAGGGCCCGGCAAACAGCGTGGCCCCACCCATGCCCATCACGAACACCAGAATGACCAGTTGCGCGCGGTTCGGCGCGTCCGGTGACAGGGCCTGACCGATTTCGGTCAGTGCGGGCAACATGCCATCGACGGACAAGGCAACGGCGGCGCTGAGCATCGCCATCAGCGCCACGAATTCGAGCCGGGAAATGCGTTGTGTCATGAAACCTGATGCCGATGCGCGTCGCCCGACTGTTAACACGCGCACAACCCTGCAGCCAGATGCAACCTTTGGTCAACGTCGCGGCGGGTCCGGCCGTTCAGGGTCATTGGCGGCGGCGGGGTCCACATCCAGTGCATGCGCCGGTACTGGCGGATGCGGGTGGCCTTGCACGCTACTGTGTGCGGTCCCATGCGCGTGCCCATGCCCCGCGTGCCCGCCACGCGGATCGGATGGCCGATGCCCCAGCCGCGCAATCAGCCATTCGGTATGTTCTTCGCGTTTCTGCATCGCAAACAGCCCGAATTGCTGCAAAGCCACCGCGAAAATGCCCAGTCCGATGAAGATGAATATGGTGGTGCCGATCTTGCCGGCCGCCGTCGCCGGGACCAGATCGCCATAGCCGACCGTGGACAGCGTGATGACGGTAAAAAAATAGGCGTCCAGCCAGGACCAGCCTTCGATCATGGCGAAAAAGACCGTGCCCACGGCGACCAGCACCATCAGCGTGACGAACAGCGCGATCAGCCGCAACGCCCCGCTCATCGCATCAGGCTTCGCGGGCGCGAGCGGCGATCTCGTCGATCACGGCCAGCCAGGTTTCGGTCGGTTGCGCGCCGGGCACCGCATGCTGGCCGGCCACGATGAACGTGGGCACCGAATTCACCCCCATTTCGCGCGCGGCTGTGTCACGGGCAATGATTTCATCGCGGTCGGCGTCGGATGCCAGCAGACGGTGCACCAGCGCCGCATCCATCCCGGCCTCGTCGGCCAGATCGGCCAGCGTGTCGGCATCGCCGATGTCACGGCCTTCGACGAAATAGGCACGGAACAGCGCCGAGACCATCGGCGTCTGCCGTCCCTCGATGCCCGCCCAATGGATCATCCGGTGCGCGTTCAGCGTGTTGGGGGTGCGCGCCATCGCGTCGAAATTGATCGTCACGCCGGCAGCCTTGGCATGTTCGGCCACCGGCAGATAGGCGCGTACCGCGCCCGCCTGCCCGCCGAACTTGGCCTCCAGATAGGCGCGGCGGTCCATGCCGGCGGCGGGCATGTCGGGGTTCAACTGGAACGGATGCCAGGCGATGATGAAGGGATGATCGGGCCGCGCCTCCAGCGCGCGATCAAGGCGCGCCTTGCCGATATAGCACCAAGGGCAGATCGGGTCCGACAGGATGTCCAGTTTCACAGGAAGCATGGTGGTGCCTTTCAACGCGGAAACAGCGGTTTCAACCCGCGCCGCGACAGTTTTCCGTTGGCATTATGGGGCAGGGCGGGCAGGCGAACCCAGGCGCGCGGCTGTTTGTAACGCGCAAGACGTTCTTCGGCCCAGGCGGCCAGCGCGGCGGGGTCCAGATCGGTGTCGGCGACATAGAAGGCAGCGATGATGGCGACGTCATCCTTGACCAGCACATCGGTCACGCCTATGTCGCGCAAGCCGGGGAAGTCGTGCATCGCCGCCTCGATTTCCAACGGCGACACGCGAAAGCCGCCGGCGTTCATCATGTCGTCCGCGCGCCCGGCATAGGTGACATGGCCGTCCGCATCCATCACACCCCGGTCGCCGGTCAGGAACCAGTCGCCCACATAGCGCGCGGCGGTTTCATCGGGCTGGCCGAAATAGCCCAGCATCAGGCCCGGGTCGCTGCGATGCACGGCGATGACGCCAGCATCACCGATGGCGACCGGCTGGCCATCCTCGCCGAGTATCGCGACCTTGCGGCCTTGCTGGGGTCTGCCCAGCGTGCCCGGATGCGCAGGTGCCGCCGGACTGCCCGAGATGAAGGTGGAACATTCCGACATGCCGAACGCTTCGTGGATCGGGCGGCCGGTGGCCACTTCCCACTCGGCCCGGATGCGCGCCGACAACTTTTCTCCGGCGGCCAGCCCATGGCGCAGATGCGGCAGGTCCAGCGGCTGGCCGGTCATCAACTTGCGATAAACGCCGGGGGCTGCGGCAAAGATCGTGGCGTCATGGCGTTTCAAGAGCAGGGGCAGCGTCGCAGGGTCGGTGCCCGGCGCCGGGATCAACGCGGTCGCGCCCACCGACCACGGGTCCATCAGCCCGGTGCCCAGCGTGAAGGTCCAGTTGAACGCCCCCGCATGGCAGAGCCGGTCATCCGCCGTCAGCCCATACCAGCCCGTATGCATCATGCCGCGCGCCCAGATCGCCCGGTGCGCATGCATCACCGCGCGCGACGCGCCCGACGTGCCCGAGGTGTAGATGACATAGGCCAGCCGGTCCGGATCACCCAAGGCGAAATCCGCCGGCGGCAGGTCGCGCATCGCGGTCAGGGTGGCGGTGTCGATCACCGGCAGCGCGGTGTCCGGGCAGGCCACATCGGGCGC
>JBGSJU010000191.1:0-3144 GCA_041741655.1 Rhodobacterales bacterium | reverse complement strand
CACAGCGCCACCGGCACCCGTTCGGTGATGTTCACCTGCAAAATGCTGCCGGTGCGCACCTGTACCGCCGCCGTGCGCACGGCGGGCAGTGCCTGCGCCTTGGTCCGCAAGGCATCAAGGTCCAGATGGAACGACGACTGCGGCAGGGCCAGCGCCAAGGCGGCGCGCACATCATCGGCCACAGCCGGCGAAGCGCCATCGATCGCCAGCGCCGTCACCATGAATTCCGGGCGCGTCTCGATATCGACCCGCACATCGGCAATGGCCTGCATCAGGGCCGCGCGGCGCGTTTCCGACGCCAGCAATCCGCCAACGATCCCCACGACCAGCAGCAATGGCAGCCCCACACGCATGGCCACGCGATAAGCGGGCGACAGCCGCATCCGTTCCAGCCGATAGGCCAACCGCGAGGGCGCGGGATCGTGACGCATCAACGATCGCATGAGGCATCCTTTACCATCCAGGCGCAAAACGCGCCAAAGGTCATCCCCGCCAGCGCCGCATGTTCCGGCGACAGCGATGTGGGGGTCATCCCGGGTTGGGTGTTGGTTTCCAAGAGGATCAGCCCGTCCAGACCGCGGGTGTCATCCCAGCGGAAATCGGTGCGCGACACACCGCGGCACCCCAGCGCGCGATGCGCGCGCAGCGCATAATCCAGACAGGCTGCGGTGATATCGGCGGGCAGATCGGCGGGGCAGACATGGCGCGACCCGCCGGGTTTGTATTTCGCATCATAATCATACCAGCCGTCGGTGATGATCTCTGTCACGCCAAGCGCGCGGTCGCCCATCACCGTGGTGGTCAATTCGCGGCCCGGCGCATAGGCCTCGACCATCAGCACCTCGGGCATCGCGGCGTCCAGATGCGGCAGGTTGGACCCCTCGCGCACGATGACCACGCCGACGGATGACCCTTCGTTGTTGGGTTTCACCACATACGGCACAGGCAGGACATGTCGCGCGGCAATCTCGGCCTTGCAGGCCAGCCGGCTTTCCACCACCGGCAGGCCGGCGGCGCGATAGACCTCCTTGGTCTTTTGCTTGTCCATCGCCAGCGCCGACGCCAGCACACCGGAATGGGTGTAGGGGATGCGCAGCCATTCCAGCAGGCCCTGCACACGGCCATCCTCGCCCCAGCGGCCATGCAGGGCATTGAACACGGTATCGGGACGAAGGTCGGCCAGACGCAGGGCCAGATCGGCCCCGGCATCGATTTCGATCACCTCGTAACCCTCACCCCGCAGCGCGGTGGCGCATTCGCGCCCGGATACCAACGACACCTCGCGTTCCGCCGAGGGGCCGCCCATGATCACCGCAACCTTAGGGCTTGTCCCGCTCGACATGCCCACGTCCGCCTCTTGTGCCGGGTCATTTGGTGCCCGATCGATTATTGCTTTTCTTGCCGTTCCGCGGCCGGTTCTCCGATCCGCATGATTTCCCAACTTAACGTGATGCCAGATGTTTCGGCAACCCTTTTGCGCACCAGTTCCCCCAAAGATTCCAGCTCTGCCGCCGTCGCCCCGCCGGTATTGATCAGGAAATTCGGATGTTTTTCGCTCATCTGCGCGGCACCCAGCCTATAGCCGCGCAAGCCTGCATCGTCGATCAGTTTCCAGGCCTTCAGGTCGTGGCTGTCATCGGCGCGCCCGGTGGACGAAAACCCCGCCGGATTGCGGAATGTGGACCCTGCGGAACGGTCCTTGACCGGCTGGGTTGCGTCGCGTCTGGCGATCTGGTCATCCATCCGCGCCGCCAAGGCAGAAGGGTCGCCCGATGCGGCGCGAAACGTCGCATGGGTCAGCACCCAACCGTCGGGCAGCACCGAGGCGCGATAGTCCAGCGCCAGATCGGCGGGCGTCAGCGTCACCCTGCGCCCGTCACGCGTGACCGCCTTGGCGGCGATCAGGTGATCGGCCACGTAAGCGCCGTAACACCCCGCATTCATTCGCACCGCGCCGCCGATGCTGCCCGGGATGGTGCGCAGGAATGTCAGGTCCAGCCCGGCTTCGGCGGCGCGTTTCGCCACATGCGCGTCCAGCGCGGCCGCCCCCGCCGTGACGGTGTCGCCGTCAATCACGATCCCGTTGAACCCCCGCCCCAGCCGGATCACCACCCCGCGCAACCCGCCATCGCGCACGATAAGGTTCGACCCCACGCCGATGGGAAAGACCGCGATCTCGGCGTCAAGCGCGGCCAGAAAACTGGTCAGATCATCCAGATCGGCGGGCTGAAACACCCAGTCCGCCGGACCACCGACGCGCAGCCAGGTCAGGTCCGACAGCGGCTTGCCAGGCGTCAGGGTGCCCCGGACGGGGGGAAGGGAATGGATCATCGAGCCAGCCTTTGCGAGGTTGGCCGGTTATACAAAAGGATGTGGGGTGGGGGAAGGCGCCGCGCGCCGCGATGAAACAAGTGTCACTGGCCGCACGCGCAACCGCTACTCCGCCGGGTCTTGCCGCCGCAGCCTGACCCGGACCCAGCGCCACAGGTAGATCAGCGGCCAGCGCAGCACACTGGCGCCGCCAGCCAGAAACAGCAGACCCCAGACCGGGCCGTGCACATAGGTCAGCCAGCCGGACACCGGAATGCCCACCGCGATCAGGACATAGGCGTTGGTCCAGTGCTGATCGCGTGACGGGAACATCGCGATGACATTGGCGGCCAGCAGCCACGAGAGGGCGGCGATGGCGGACAGGCTCATGCGGTATCCTTTTGCAGGGCCTTGGCGGGGGGCTTCTCCGCGTCCGACGGGTCGCTGTCGGTCGGGATCGTCACCGGCAGGCCCAGCCCGCGACGGGCGAAATACAGCAAGGGGCGGCGAAACATCGACATGAATGCCAACAGCGCGAGCAGCGCCCAGACCCCGCCGTGCTGCCAGCCGATCCAGCCAATCAACAGCGGCGCGCAGACCAGCAGCGTCACCCCGGGGATGTACTGGTGGCGCATCGGCAGCATGGCGGTGATGGTGGCCGCGAACACCCAAAGCGCCCCCAGAACCAGCGCCGGGGTCATGGCCGCATCAGCCAATCTTGCCGGGTTGCGGTCATGCGGCCTGTCCTGCCAACCGCGCGGGCAACCCGTTCGCCCAAGCCGAGATCGTGCCCGCGCCCAAGCAGACCACCATGTCGCCGGGCCGCGCCTGTTC
>JBGSJU010000190.1:0-9288 GCA_041741655.1 Rhodobacterales bacterium | reverse complement strand
CAGGCATCGTCGCCGAAAAGCTGCGCGCATTCGGCTGCGATGAAATTGTCACCGGCATCGGTCGGACCGGCGTGGTGGGCGTGATTCGCGGGCGCTCCACCGCCTCTGGTCGCGTGGTGGGTCTGCGCGCTGATATGGACGCGCTGCCGATCCATGAACAGACCGGGCTGGACTATGCGTCGAAAACGCCCGGCGCGATGCACGCCTGCGGCCATGATGGCCACACCGCCATGCTGCTGGGCGCCGCGAAATATCTGGCGGAAACCCGCAATTTCGACGGCACCGCCGTGGTGATCTTTCAACCCGCCGAAGAGGGCGGCGGCGGCGGGCGCGAGATGTGTCAGGACGGCATGATGGACCGCTTTGGCATTCAGGAAGTCTATGGCATGCACAACTGGCCCGGCCTGCCGGTGGGCCAGTTCGCGATCCGGCCCGGCGCGTTCTTTGCCGCGACCGACCTGATCACCATCGATTGCGAAGGCAAGGGCGGCCATGCCGCCAAACCGCAGGAAACCGTGGATACCACATTGATGGCCGCGCATCTGGTCACCGCGCTGCAATCGATCGTCAGCCGCAATGCCGACCCGATCGGCCAGATCGTGGTATCGATCACCAGTTTTGAAACCTCGTCCAAGGCGTTCAACGTCATCCCGCAGCGGGTGGCGATCAAGGGCACGGTGCGCACCATGTCAAACGCGTTGCGCGATCTGGCGGAAAAGCGGATGACCGAGATTTGCGCCGGCGTCGCCGCGACCTTTGGCGGCACCATAACGCTGGACTACAACCGCAACTACCCGGTGATGGTCAACCACGAAGAGCCCACCGAATTCGCTGCCGACGTCGCGCGCGCCATCAGCGGCGATTGCCTGCCCGCGCCCCTGGTGATGGGCGGCGAGGATTTCGCCTTCATGCTGGAAGAACGCCCGGGCGCCTATATCGTCGTCGGCAACGGCAACACCGCAATGGTGCATCACCCGGAATACAACTTCAACGACGCGGTGATCCCGGCGGGCTGTTCCTGGTATGCCGAAATGGTGGAACGGCGGATGCCGGCCGCCTGAACCAAAGCGTCCAACCGCCCGGTCCGATCGCTGCGTTAAACGGGCACCGCGTTTGGGCTTCTTCGGTTCGAAAATATCCCGGGGGGTCAAGGGGGGCAGGGCCCCCCTTGTCTTTGCGCAGGTGGGGGGGGGGGACAGGGCCCTCCTTGTCTTGGGGCGGCTCAGCCGCCGGTATGGCTCATGTGGCGGCTGACCCGACCCGCCACATCCTGCCGGGCATAATCGAAATCATGTCCCTTGGGTTTCAGCCCGATCGCGGCGCGGATCGCGGTTTCCAGTACAGAATCATCGCCGGACGCCCGCAACGGTGCACGCAGGTCGCTGTGCCCTTCCTGCCCCAGGCAGGTATAGATCTCGCCGGTGCAGGTGATCCGCACCCGGTTGCAGCTTTCGCAGAAATTATGGCTCAAGGGCGTGATGAAGCCGATCTTCTGCCCCGTCTCCTCCAGCCGGACATAGCGGGCGGGGCCGCCAGTGCGTTCGGCCAGATCGGTCAGCGTGTAACGCGCGGCCAGCCGCGCCCGCAGATCCTTCAGCGACCAGAACTGGTCCAACCGGTCCTCGTTGCCGATATCGCCCATCGGCATGACCTCGATCCAGGTCAGGTCATGGCCTTCGGTCGCGCACCATTCGGTCAGGCGGAACAATTCGTCATCGTTCACGCCCTTCAGCGCCACGGCGTTGATCTTCACCCGCAGTCCCGCTGTCTTGGCCGCGTCGATCCCGCGTAGCACCTGCGGCAGCCGGCCCCAGCGGGTGATCGCGGCGAACTTCGCGTCATCCAGCGTATCGAGCGACACATTCACCCGCCGGACACCAAACCCGGCCAGATCGGCGGCGAACCGGTCCAGCTGGCTGCCGTTGGTGGTCAGGGTCAATTCGCGCAGCGCGCCGGTTTCCAGATGCCGCGCCATCGCCGCAAAAAACGTCATGATGCCCTTGCGCACCAGGGGTTCCCCCCCGGTGATGCGGAGTTTTTCGACCCCAAGCCCGACAAAGGTGGAACACAGCCGGTCCAGTTCTTCCAGCGTCAGCAGGCCCTTTTTCGGCAGGAACGTCATCTGTTCCGACATGCAATAGACACAGCGGAAATCACAGCGGTCGGTGACCGACACCCGCAGGTAATTGATGCGGCGCTGGAACGGATCGATCAGGGGCATATGCATCCGATTAACCTAAGGTTTCCGGCGCCGCGGGGCAAGAGGTCAGGCCGGGGCGGCTGGCGACAGGGGCGCCAGATGTTTTTCCGCTTCGCGCCGGGCAAAGGGTTTCATCGCGCGGCCGTTTTCCGCCATGAAGGCCCGCACCCGGTCCGGGTCATGCTTGGACAGATCGCGCAACCACCAGCCGACGGATTTCTGGATGAACCATTCCGGATCGCGCACATAATTCGCGGCCCAGCCCAGCACCCGTTCCCGCGCCGCCGTTTCCGCGGCGGTCGGATGGTTCAGCCGCGTCAGCCCCAGCGTGCCGACCATCGCGGCCCGGCGCACCCAATGGCTGGGGTCGCGGGTCCAGACTTCGACAAGGTCCAGACGGGTCAAGTCGGCCATGATCCGGCGTTGTCCGGCCATCATGGCGGCATCGGCGATTGCCCAGCTGTCGAAATCCGGCACCCAAGCACAGATCATGTCCCAGGCGGCGGCATCGCTGGGGCGGATGCGGGCCTGTGTCAGAAGTTTCGCCGCTGCGACGCGGGCCTCGAACACGTTGCTGCGCCACAGCCCGTCGGCAATGTCCAGCCGTTGGTCCAGCGGCCATTCCTGCCGCCAGCCCTGCGCCAGACCGTTCAGCACGTCATTCGTCACACCCAGATAGCGGCGCGGCACCTTGTGGTAATCGGCCATGCCGGTGGCGCGGGCGGGATCACCCTGTGCTTCCAGATCGGCCAGAACCTGCGCCGCGCTCAGCATGGGTCAGGTCCGGATTTCAAAGCGCACCGTGCCGACCGGAATGCCGTAGCGGGTCACCACCGCGTCGTTCACCAGCACGCCATCATCGCGCAGATAGATCACATCGGCAAAACCCAACCGGGTGACAGAGGTGTCGGACGCGAAATCGGCGGTGTAGGCCAGCCGCACTTCGCCGTTTTCTTCGATGGCGGTGGCGGTGCCAACGGTATCTTCGCGCCGGCCGACCCATTTGCCCGGCTCCGCGCGGTCAAACACCCAGGTCAGGCGGTTCTTCTGGCCGTCGTCATAGACGAAATCCTCGACGATGGTCAGGCGTTGTCCGCCCTGCGATAGCCGCCCGTTCAGCAGCGCGGTGAACCGCCGTTCGTCGCCGGTCAGCGGCACGCGGAACACCCCCGCGCCGCGTTTGCGGCCGACAAACGCCTGATCCAGAGTGACGGGCCGGGTCGCCACGCTGGGCGAGGCGGGCAGGGTGGCGCAACCGCCAAGGGCCAGCGCCCCGATCAGAAAAACACGACGATCCATCATAACCTCATCCTTGACCTGATCCATGACATAGCGCGGTTCATTCCACCGTCACCGATTTCGCCAGATTGCGTGGCTGGTCCACATCCGTGCCCTTGGCGATCGCGGTGTGATAGGCCAGCAGTTGCGCGGGCAGCGCATAGAGGATCGGGGTCAGGAAGGCATCGACGCTGGGCATCTCGATCACTTCCCAGACGCCCTGTGCGGCTTCGTTGCGGCCCGCCCGGTCGGTGATCATCACCACCTTGCCGCCGCGGGCCATCACCTCTTGCATGTTCGACACGGTCTTGTCGAACAGATCATCACGCGGGGCCATCACCACCACCGGCACCTTGGCGTCAATAAGCGCAATTGGGCCGTGTTTCAGTTCGCCCGATGCATAAGCTTCGGCGTGTATATAGCTGATCTCCTTCAGTTTCAGCGCGCCCTCCAAGGCCAGCGGATACATCGGCCCGCGCCCAAGGAACAGGATGTCGCGCGCTTCGGCCAACAGGCGCGCGACGCGTTCCACCTCGGCGCTGATGTCCAACGCACCGCTCAGGATGGCGGGCAGACCGCGCAGCGCCGACAGGTGCTGCGCCAGCCCTGCATCATCCAGTTCGCCGCGCGCATGGGCCGCCTGCAAGGCCAGCATCAACAGCACCGTCAACTGGCAGGTGAACGCCTTGGTCGAGGCCACGCCGATTTCCACTCCGGCATGGATCGGCAGCGCCAGATCGCTTTCGCGCGCGATGGAACTTTCGGGCACGTTGACCACCGACACGATCCGGTCCGCCCGGTCACGGCAATAGCGCAGCGCGGCCAGCGTATCGGCGGTTTCGCCGGACTGGCTGACAAACACCGCCAGCGTGCCCGGCTGGATCGGCGGTTCGCGGTAGCGGAATTCGGACGCCACATCGATATCCACCGGCAGGCGGGCGATCTGTTCGAACCAGTATTTCGCGGTGTAGCAGGCATAAAACGCCGTGCCACAGGCCACCAGCGAGAGGCGGGTGACCGTGGACCAATCGATGCTGCCGCCCGGCAACACGACGCGGTCGCCGTCCACGCTGAGGTAATTGCGCACCGCCTCGCCGATCACGCGCGGCTGTTCGGCGATTTCCTTGGCCATGAAATGCTTGTAACCGCCGCGGTCGATCCGGGCGCCTTCGATGCGGATCTTGCGCATGTCGCGGTTGACCAGCCGACCTTCGGCATCGCGGATCACCACGCTGTTGCGGGTCAGGACCGCCCAATCGCCTTCTTCCAGATAGGTGATGCGGTCGGTCATCGGGGCGAGCGCGATGGCGTCGGACCCCACATACATCTCGCCGTCGCCATGGCCGATGGCCAGCGGGCTGCCCTTGCGGGCGGCGATCATCAGATCCTGTTCGCCGTCGAACAGAAACGCCAGCGCAAAGGCCCCATGCAGCCGCCCGATGGTCAGGCGCGCCGCCTCGACCGGGTCCGCGCCTTCGATCATGTACTGATGCGCCAGCAGGGTCACCGTTTCGGTGTCGGTTTGTGTAACGAACTTCTGGCCCTTGGCGGCCAGTTCCTCGCGCAGGGCGCGAAAATTCTCGATGATGCCGTTATGCACCACGGCAACCGGCCCCGAGGTATGCGGATGCGCGTTCAGGACCGTGGGCGCGCCATGGGTGGCCCAGCGGGTATGCCCGATGCCGGACGTTCCCGCCAGCGGGTCATGCACCAGCAGATCGGACAGGTTCACCAACTTGCCCACCGCACGGCGGCGGTCCAGACGGCCCTTGTTGACCGTGGCGATGCCCGCGCTGTCATAGCCGCGATATTCCAGCCGCTTCAACGCCTCGACAAGGATGGGCGCGACTTCATGCGTGCCAAGGACCCCAACAATTCCACACATTATTCTGCCCCTTGTTCAAGGCGGGCCTTCTTCGCCTTCAGAATTTCCAACAATCGCATCGCGCGGCCCGGTTTCGTGACCTGCGCGCTGCGCCCCAGTGCCAGCGCGCCATCGGGCACGTCCTGCGTGATGACCGACCCGGTGCCGGTCATCGCGTCGTCGCCGACGCGCACCGGGGCGACCAGCATGGTGTCCGACCCGATAAAGGCCCGGGCCCCGATGGTGGTGCGGTGTTTCATCACGCCGTCGTAGTTGCAGGTGATGGTGCCGGCGCCGATATTGGTGCGTTCGCCGATATCCGCATCACCGATATAGGACAGGTGATTGGCCTTGGCGCCGGTGCCCAGAATGGCGTTCTTCACCTCGACAAAGTTGCCGATGTGCACGTCATCGCCCAATTCGGCGCCGGGGCGCAGGCGGGCATAGGGGCCGACGATGGCGCCGCGCCCGACATGGCAGCCCTCCAGATGGCTGAATGCGCGGATCGTGGCGGCGGATTCGACGGTGACGCCGGGGCCGAACACCACGAACTGTTCCACCACTGCATCGCGGCCCAGAACGGTATCGTGGCAAAAATGCACCGTGTCCGGCGCGATCAGGGTCACGCCATCCTCTTGCGCCGCCGCCCGCGCGCGGGCCTGAAACAGCGCCTCGGCGCGGACGAGCGCTGGACGGGTGTCAATGCCCAGCGTCTCCGCCTCGGGGCAGCTGACGGCGGTGGCGGACAGGCCGCGCGCGCGGGCCAGTGCCACGATGTCGGTCAGGTAATATTCACCGGCGGCATTGGCATTGCCCACGGCGGCGATCAGGTCGAACAGTGTGGCGCGGTCCGCGCAGACAACCCCGGAATTACAGAAGGTTATGGCGCGCTCTTCAGGTGTTGCATCCTTGAATTCGACGATGCGTTCCAGACTGTCGTCCGCCATCACCAACCGGCCATAGCGACCCGGATCGGCGGCCTGAAACCCCAACATCACCACATCGGCCCGCGCGCGGGCGGCGGTCATCGCGGTCAGGGTTTCAGGCTGGATGAACGGCGTGTCGCCATACAACACCACCACATCACCGTCGAAATCCGCCAGCGCGGTGCGCGCCTGATCCACCGCATGCGCAGTGCCCAGTTGCGGGTCCTGCACGACAACCGTGATCGTGTCATCCCACGACTGCGCCGCCTTGCTGACCTGTTCGGCGCCGTGGCCGGCCACAACCACCATACGGTCAGGTGCAAGGGCCGCGCCTGATTTCAGCGCATGATGCAGCAGCGGCGCACCCGCCAGCGGGTGCAGCACCTTGGGCAGGTCGGAATTCATCCGCGTGCCCATGCCGGCGGCCAGAACAACCAATGCAATCATGCTGCCATATCGCTTTCCGTTAGTGCGTCGCCGTTGTAACCGAATAGAGACCCCGCACAAGGCGGGCGATCATCAACATTGATTGCCGCTTGTGACATGCGGCGGTGCAACCGGCGAAAGGACGCGCATGCGCACGGTGATCTTCGATCTGGACGGCACGCTGGCGGATACCTCGGGCGATCTTCTGGCTGCCGCCAATGCCTGTTTCGCGGCCATGGGGGCGGGGGCGATGCTGACGCAGGCTGATGCGGGCACCGCGCTGAAGGGTGGCAAGGCGATGCTGAAGCTGGGGCTGGAACGCATGGCGCATCCGCGCGTGGCCGAGGAGGCCGAACGCTGGTATCCCCGCCTGCTGGAGGCCTATGGCACCGATATCTGCACCCATACCCGGTTCTACCCCGGTGCGCTGGCGGCGGTCGAGGCGCTGCGGGCGGCGGGCTATGCGACTGGCATCTGCACCAACAAACCCGAAGGGCTGGCCGAGGCGCTGATGCAGCGGTTGGGCGCGCGCGACCTGTTCGGGTCGCTGGTGGGGGCAGATACCTTGCCGCACCGCAAGCCCGATCCGCGCCCGCTGTTCGAAGCCGTCCGCCGCGCTGGCGGCGATCTGTCGCGGGCCGTGCTGGTGGGCGATACCGCAACCGACCGCAACACGGCGCGGGCAGCCGAGGTGCCTTGTATCCTTGTCACCTTCGGGCCCGGCAATGACGATGTGCGCGCGTTGGACCCGGAGGGACTGATCGGGCATTTCGATGAATTGGCCGGCGTGACGGCACGGCTGATCGGGTGACGTGGCGTTGACCTTGGGCCGGTCGCGCGCCAGGTTAGGGGCATGACACTGACACAACGCGCGCGCGCCCCCGCATCCCTGACCGTGCCGGACAAGTTCACCGGCAATTTCACCCAACAGGAACCGATCCCGGAAGCCGGGATTGCGGCGGCACTGGACGTGCTGCGGTCGGGGCGATTGCACCGTTACAACCTGTTGCCGGGCGAGGAAGGCGAAACCGCCGCGCTGGAACGCGAATTTGCGGCGGCGATGGGCATGCCCTATTGTCTGGCGGTGGCGTCGGGGGGCTATGCGCTGGCCTGCGCGCTGCGGGCCTTGGGCGTGCAGCCGGGCGCGCCTGTGCTGACCAACGCCTTCACGCTCGCCCCGGTGCCCGGCGCGATTGCCAGCATCGGCGCGGTGCCGGTGTTTGTCGAGGTGACGGAAAGCCTGACGCTGGACATTGACGACATGGCGGCGCAGGCGCGCGCGACCGGGGCCAAGGTGTTGATGCTGTCGCACATGCGCGGACATCTGTGCGACATGGACCGCCTGCTGGCGGTCTGCGCCGATCTGGGCGTGCAGATCATCGAGGATTGCGCCCATACCATGGGAGCGCGGTGGAACGGGCGGCTGTCGGGCACGGATGGGGTCATCGGCTGCTATTCTACCCAGACCTACAAGCACATGAATTCCGGCGAAGGCGGGCTGATCGTGTCACGCGACCCGGACATCATGGCGCGCGCCACCATGCTGTCGGGCAGTTACATGCTGTATGGCCGCCACACGGCGGGGCCGGGGCCTGAGGCCTATGAGACGATCCGCTACGACACGCCCAATGTGTCGGGCCGGATGGACCATCTGCGCGCCGCTATCCTGCGCCCACAACTCGCGCGGCTGTGGGACCAGTGCGAGCGGTGGAACGACCGTTACCGCACCGTCGAGGCGGGATTGCAGGGCACGCCGGGCCTGCGCGTGGTCGCACGCCCGGAACAGGAATATTATGTCGGGTCATCCATTCAGTTCCTGCTGCTGGATTGGGCCGAAGCCCATGTGACCGACGTTGTTCGGCGCTGCGCTGCGCGCGGGGTTGAACTGAAATGGTTCGGCGCGGCGGAACCGGTGGCCTTCACGTCGAAACACGACAGTTGGCGTTATGCGCCGCCGCGCGCCATGCCGCGCACGGACCGGATACTGGCGGGGCTGTTGGACATGCGGTTGCCGCTAACCTTCAGCCTGACGGACTGCGCGGTTATCGCCGCCATCATCCGCGCCGAGGTGGCGGCGGTGCATCAGGCGGGATAACGCCTAGCTGCGTGGCATCTTGAGCGTCAGGTTGCGCCCACCCTTGGTGTAGCGCAGTTCGGCGTCCGAAATGGCCACGACCCGCCCGCCATCGACGCGGTCCCCGACCTTGACCTTCTGGTAGCGGCCATTCGACAGCCGCACCAGCGCCCGGCGGCTTTGCTGCGTGCCGTAAACTCCGATCAGATTGATTTCGCTCAGGTTCAGCACATTCTTTTCGGTGGCGCTTTTGGCCACGTTGGCCTGCGATGGCACCTTGGGCTGCACGGTCTTGCCGCGGGCCGAGGCCACCTGCACCTCGCCCTCGTCATCTTCGGCCTCTTCGCGGGATATGCTGCGGGCGGTCGAGGCACCTGCGGCGGATTCGGGCGATCCGGCTTCGTTATCGCGGGTGCGGCTTTCGGGCGCGGTTGCTTCGGGCAGGCCAAGGTCTTGCGGGCGGATCCGGGGCTTGACCGCCGGGGCGGTGTCGGGTTCCGGGGTCGCGCCCTGGACCATG
>JBGSJU010000189.1:0-3937 GCA_041741655.1 Rhodobacterales bacterium | reverse complement strand
CACCGGCAAGACGCGCGCGCTGACCGCGCGGATTGCCCATCTGCTGCACACGGGCCGCGCGCGTCCGGGCGAGGTTCTGGCCGTCACCTTCACCAACAAGGCCGCGCGCGAGATGAAAACCCGCATCGCCCGCCTGATGGGTGAAACAGTGGAAGGCATGCCATGGCTGGGCACGTTCCATTCGGTCAGCGTGAAACTGCTGCGCCGCCACGCCGAACTGGTCGGGCTGAAATCCAGTTTCACCATTCTGGACACCGATGACCAGTTGCGGCTGTTGAAACAGCAGATCGTGGCGGCCGATATCGACGAAAAACGCTGGCCCGCCCGCATGTTGGCCGGCATCATCGACAGCTGGAAAAACCGCGCCCTGACCCCCGACCGCGTCCCCGCGTCCGAGGCCGACGCCTTCGACCGCAAGGGCGCGGCACTTTATGCCGCCTACCAGCAACGCCTGCGCGACCTGAACGCCTGCGATTTCGGCGATCTGCTGTTGCATATGGTCACCATCTTTCAGGCCCATCCCGACGTGCTGGCGGAATGGCGGCGGCGGTTCCGCTTCATTCTGGTCGATGAATATCAGGATACCAACGTGGCGCAGTATCTGTGGCTGCGGCTGCTGGCGGGCGGGCATCACAACATCTGCTGCGTCGGCGACGATGACCAGTCGATCTACGGCTGGCGCGGGGCCGAGGTGGGCAACATTCTGAAATTCGAACAGGATTTTCCGGGCGCGCAGGTGATCCGGTTGGAACAGAATTACCGGTCCACCCCGCATATCCTTGCCGCCGCGTCGGGTGTCATTGCCGCCAACAAGGGCCGTCTGGGCAAGACGCTGTGGACCGAGGCCCGCGACGGCGCGAAAGTCCGCCTGATCGGGCACTGGGATGGAGAGGAGGAGGCGCGCTGGATCGGCGAGGAGATCGAGGCGATGCAGCGTGGCACGCGCGGCATGCACGCCTTCGGGCTGGACCAGATGGCCATTCTGGTCCGCGCGTCGCACCAGATGCGCGCGTTCGAGGATCGGTTCCTGACCATCGGCATGCCGTATCGTGTCATTGGCGGGCCGCGGTTCTATGAACGGTTGGAAATACGCGATGCCATGGCCTATTTCCGCCTTGCCGTGTCGCCGTCTGACGACTTGGCCTTTGAACGCATCGTCAACACCCCCAAACGCGGCCTTGGCGACAAGGGCCAGCAGACCATTCAGCGCATCGCGCGGGCCAACGGCGCATCCCTGACTGATGGCGCGCGCATCGCGCTGGCCGAAGGCGCTGTGGGGGGCAGGGCGGCGGCGGAATTGCGGGCGCTGATCGACGGCATCTACCGCTGGCATGCCCAGGTTCAGGCGGGCACCTTGGGTCCAGAGGAACTGGCGGGCGTGATCCTGGACGAAGCCGGCTACACCGCGATGTGGCAAAACGACAAGACGCCCGAAGGCCCGGGGCGGCTGGAAAACCTGAAAGAACTGGCCAAAGCCTTGGATGCGTTCGAAAATCTGCAAGGTTTTCTGGAACACGTGTCGCTGATCATGGACAATGAAAGCGATGCCGAGGGCGAGAAAGTGTCGATCATGACGCTGCACGCCGCCAAGGGGCTGGAATTTCCTGCCGTGTTCCTGCCGGGCTGGGAGGATGGCCTGTTCCCGTCGCAACGGTCGATGGATGAAAGCGGGCTGAAGGGGCTGGAGGAGGAACGCCGTCTGGCCTATGTCGGCATCACGCGGGCCGAAGAGGTCTGTGTGATCAGTTTCGCGGGCAATCGCCGCGTGTTCGGCCAATGGCAATCGCAACTGCCGTCGCGGTTCATCGATGAATTGCCCGGCGATCATGTCGAGGTGCTGACGCCGCCTGGGCTCTACGGGTCGCAACAGGCTGCCTATGGATCGGGGATCGAGGACCGCGCCCTGCGCGCCGATGTCTATAACTCACCCGGCTGGCGGCGGTTGCAGGAAAACACCGCCCGCCCGGTGTCGCAACCCCGCGAGGCTCGCAACACCGTGATCGACATGGCCGCGATTTCGGCCTTTTCGGTCGGCGAACGGGTATTCCACCAGAAATTCGGCTACGGCCGGATCGCCGGTATCGAAGGCGACAAGCTGGAGATTGCCTTTGACAAGTCGGGCGTGAAGAATGTCGTGGCGGCCTATGTCACAGCCGCGGATGACGTCCCGTTCTAGGCTGAACCCTGAACCTGTGTGCGATGGCGCATATCGGCAACCAGCAACTTGCAAGGAAAATACTCATGATCCGCACTCGCATCGTGGAGCTGTCCACCATTGATGCCATCGCCTATCGCCAGAAACTGCGCGGCGGACGGTCCGGCGTCGTCATCCAGCGCTTTGACACCGATCAGCCGGGGCTGGCCACGCTGAGCCGCAACGACGGGTCGCCCGATATCGCCCCCAGCACGCCACCGAACCTGTATCCGGTCGAGGCCTTCGCCGAGGCTTTTGCGCTGACCACGGGCTTGCCCTATACCGCGCGGGGCCGGGTGAAACTGTCGGCCCGGGTCGAAACCCCCGATGAGATCGAGGAAACCGTGGAAGAGGCCGCCACCGTCAACAGCGCCGAGTATGCCGCCGTGGTCGCCGCCTATACCGACCGCAATGGCGCGCTGTCCTATGATCTGCTGAACAAGGATTTCATCCAGTTTGCCAAATCCAGCAACCACGTGGCTCGGATGGTCAGCGAAAAGGCCTCGGTCGAGGCGATCCTGGGCCATGTGGTGCGGGCCAAGCTGGAGTTTCTGACCGGCAACCGCAATCTGTCCGACGCCGAGGTCGATGCCATTGTCGCCATGCTGGACGCTGTCAGCCCGCGCAATGTGTTCAAGACCGTCACGGATGAGATCCGCAAGATGCTGGCCCGCTAGGCGCCGGACAGCGAACGGATGTGACCGCGGCGGCACCAGACGGGCCGCCGTTTTCATTTGATGTGTCCGGACCGGTGCTACTCCAAACGAAAACGGCGACGCCCAGGGAGGAGGAGGGGCGCCGCCGTCTCTTTTTCGCGTTGGGCCCTAGGGAGGAGGAGCGGACCCTTCGCCATTCGCCGGACCCAGGGAGGAGGAGAGGTCCGGTCGAATTCAAATATCGTGCCCGTCGCCATCTGTTGCGGCCCCCGGGGCGGGGTCGAAAAATGGCGGTGGCACCCAGGGAGGAGGAGCGGTGCCACCGCCGAAGATCAGGTTCCCCAGGGAGGAGGAGCGGAGAACCTGAAGTCGTTGCCCGAGGGCATATCGTATGCCCGAAGGCGTATGCTGCGGCAGATCAGGACAGCGGGCCGTAAGCGATCTCATAGGCCTTGGCCCGGACCTGCGACGGGTTCAAACCAATATCTGCAAGGTCATGCACGGACAGGGCCGACAGTTCCGACAGGGTCTGGCGGTACAGGCGATAGCGACCCCAGCGGGCGACCAGATCGGACTTGATGTCCGACCACGGTGCTGTGGGGTGCAGGATGTTGCTGGTTTCAGCCATTTCAATTCTCTTTCCGATGGGGCGCATGGCCCCTGTGTTGGGTAGAAGATAGCAAATTGCTGCGACTGCACAATACCCCCGCGGCGCAATGCTGCCATGCGGCAAGCGCAAGTGACGCAACGACAATTTTGCCAAAACGTCATGCAGATGCCGAAAAATTGCGACAGATTCATCTTGACGCAACTTGTTTGCGCGTCACACGACCGGTGGTCTTGCTTTCTTCGCCCGGAAAGGCACCATTGCGATGCATGTTTGGGCAGAACGGAAGAAATTCATGGCTGCGACCAGAAATCAGATCGAAGACGCTTTGCGGCGGCTGGTGCTGCCGGATGGCGGCGATCTGGTGGCGCGGGACATGATCCGGGCGCTGACCATCGAGGGCGATCAGGTGCGATTCGTGATCGAAGCGCCCAGCCCGGCCATCGCCCAGCAGATGGAACCGCTGCGCCGCGCGGCCGA
>JBGSJU010000188.1:0-3594 GCA_041741655.1 Rhodobacterales bacterium | reverse complement strand
GTCATATGCGGCAACAGCCGCACCAGTTGGAACGTGCGCGCCACGCCGCGCCGCGCGATCAGATGCGCGGGCAAGGCGGTGATCGGCGCGCCGCGCAGGGTGATCTGGCCGGCGCTGACCGGAAAGGCGCCGGAAATCAGGTTCAGCGTGGTGGATTTGCCCGACCCGTTGGGGCCGATCAGGCCCAGCACCTCATGTTCGGCCACGTCGAAATCCATGCTGTTCACGGCGGTCAACCCGCCGAACCGCTTGGTGACACCGCGCAGCGACAAAACCGTGGTCATGCCCAACCCTCCGTCCGGCGGCGGGCGGCGTCGATCAGGCCGACAAAGCCCTTGGGCAAAAGGTAAACGATGGCCAGAAACGCAACCCCCAGCAGCAGCGTGGTCTGGTTGGGAAAGCTGCGCGAAATTGCTTCCCACAGGAAGGTGAAGGGGATCACCCCCACGATGGGCCCCCACAACCGACCCGTGCCGCCCAGCAGGGCCATGATCACGACCTGGAACGACAGCATTGGCGTGAACGCGATCAGGGGTTCGATATAGACGTAACGCGGTGCAAGGATCGCGCCGGTCATCGCCGCCACACCGCCGGGCAGCATGAACAGCAGGATCTTGGCGCGCGCGGTGTCGATGCCGGCATGTTTCGCCACCACCTCGTCATCGCCGATGATGCGCAGCGCGAACCCCAGACGCGACCGCCCGATCGCCCAACCCGCCAGCCACACGAGCGCGGCAAGTCCCAGGAGTTGCCAGAAGATATGCGCCTCGGTGATCGAGGTCAGGACGTAGATCCCCTTGGTGCCCGAAATATTCTGTCCCCAGGTGATGACCTGCCGCAGAAACTCCGCCAGCCCCAGCGTGAAGATCACGAAATACACCCCCGACAGGCGCAGCGTGGCAAGACCAACCAGCGCCGCCATCACCGCGCCGATCACGCCCGCGATCAGCGGCAGCGACCAATAAGGCAGATAGGTGATGCCGATGCCGGTGACATAGGCCCCCACGCCAAAGAACGCCGCCGTGGCCAGCGAAATGTAATGCGTCGGACCCGAGAAGATCGCCCATGATGTCGCCAGTACCGTGTACATCGCCACCGTGACCCCCAGCGACAGCTGATAGCCGGACGCCACCAGCGGCAGGCAGGCCACCACGATCAGTGCGATGGCGGCAAGGGTCAGGCCCTGCCAATCCTTTGCGGTCAGGTTCATGTGGTTTTCCGCCCGAACAAGCCCTGCGGGCGCACCAAAAGGATCACAACGAACAACAGATACGCCGCCGCCAACGTCAGGCCGGGGTCGATCACGCTGGCCACGAATGTCTCCAACAGGCCCAAGAGCAGCGCCGCCACCACCGTGCCGCGCACATCGCCCACGCCGCCCATGATCACGATCACCAGCGCCTTCAGCGTGAAGATCACGCCGGTGGACGCATCCAGCGTCAGGAAGGTGGAAATCAGCGCGCCGCCCGTCGCCGTCACCGCACCGCCAAGGGCAAAGGCCAGCGCCGCCATCGCGCGCACGTCGATGCCCACCAGACGCGCACTGTCAGGGGCCACGGCAATCGCGCGGATCGACACGCCCATCCGCGAATAGGCCAGCCACAGCCACAGCGCGCCACAGATCGCCACGGCGGCCCCGAAAGCCACCAGCCGGTTTGCGCCATAGGTGTCGCCCAGCAGGTGCACCGGCACCGACAGGTAGGAATAGCTGAAATAGTCGCCGCCAAAGAACGCCAGCATCAGGCCGACGCCGACAAACGACAACCCGAAGGTGGTCAGGATCGCGTCCACCTCCAGCTGCCCGCGCGATTTGGCGCGTTTGACCAGCGGGCGCAGAAAGATCATGTAGATCAGCCAGTTGGCCGCGAATGCCACCGGCGCCACCAGAAACACCGTCAGGATCGGGCTGACCTGACCCGCCGTGTAGAACCAGAAGGCGGCAAAACCGCCCGCGACCAGCATTTCGCCATTCGCAAGGTTCATGATCCGCGCCATGCCATATTGCAGGTTCAGCCCCATCGCGATCAGCGCATAGGTGCCGCCCAGCAAAAGCCCGGTGATGATGATGTCCATTTTCTATCCCCGATGGGTCAACCGGGGCCGCGTGAACGGCCCCGACGAAGTCGTCAGGCGGGCTTATTTCCAGCCGGCTTTCTTGATCGGATCGACCGCGCCTTCGCGTCCGGTGGATGCGATGCCCTTGAACACGCCGCCCTGCCACTGGCCGACGGTCCAGAACGACGGGTTGTTGTTGTTCTCGTCAAAGTCCAGCGTGCCGATCACGGTTTCAAAGCTGTTGGCCTTGATGTGGTCGATGATCTTGGCATTGTCCAAACCCACGGCCTCGATCGACTGTTCCAGCACCTGGAAGGTGGAATAGACCACGGCGCTGGCCCAGAAATCAGGCTGTGCGCCTGTCACCGCCTCATGGCGCTTGGCATAGTCCTGAAATGCCGGGCTGGATGCATCCACGCCGCCGATGCCCAGCACGCCCTCGATGGCCGGGCCGAACCGCTTGGCATAGCCGGGGAATGCCGTCGCAACGGCGGTGTAGAACGCGCCGACCTGCAAATCCTCGATCACGGCCTGTTCGGTCAGGGCAAATGTATCTGCCGGGTAGGAAAAGGCCACGAACGCGTCTGGCGCGGCGGCTTTGGCACCCTTCATCACTGGCGACAGATCCTGCGTGCCCAGCGGATAGCTGCTTTCATAGACGATCTCGAACCCTGCCGCCTCGAAGGCGGGCTTTGCCACACCGGCCAGTTCGATGCCGAAGGCGTCCGCGACGTTGACCATGGCGATCTTGTTGCCGATGTCGCCCTTGGCCTTCAGCTTGGTCAGCGCCTCGACCGCACCCAATGCGATCTGCTGCGCGCCGCCCAGCGTGATGAACACATTGGGAAATTGCTTGGACAGATCGGCCGCCTTGTCGGTGGTGGCCGTCGAGGTGATCATCGGGATGCCGTAACGGGCATAGATCGGCGCGGCAGCCAGATTGAGACCGGTGGAATAGGGCGGCAGCACGATCTGCGCCTTGTCCTGATCGACCAGACGCTGCACGGCCTTGATGGTTTCGCCCGGGTTGGTCTGGTCATCATATTCCACGACTTCCAGCTTCATCTGCTTGCCATCGACCTTCAGGCCGCCGCGCGCGTTCACATCCTCAACCCACAGTTTCACGTTGGGCCAGTAAGACACGGCGGCGCCGCCGGCCAGCGGTCCGGTCTTGGGCGCCACGGCGCCGACTTTCAGCACGTCCTGCGCAAAGGCCGGCGTGGTCATCCCGGCGATCAGCGCCAGCGTGGCAAGCGTGGTAAAGGTTCTGCGTTTCATGTCATCCTCCCTGATGATGTCCTGGTCGTTCGTTTCCCGCCGCCCGCCTCAGGCGTCGGGCCTGTCCGCGCCGGACGCCTGTTCGCCTTGAGCGTCCGTTTCGGTAAACCATTGCAATTCGGTAAACTCGTCGATGACGGCGGTGCCGCCGAACTTGCCATAGCCCGACGCCTTCATGCCGCCATAAGGCATCGCGGGGTCGTCGCAGACGGTGGACCCGTTCACATGCACCACGCCGGCCTCGATCCGCCGGGCCACCGC
>JBGSJU010000187.1:0-3299 GCA_041741655.1 Rhodobacterales bacterium | reverse complement strand
CCCGCCTCGTATAGCAGCACATCGACCCCGGATGCCTCGGCCACCAGCCGCAGCGAGCCTTCGCGCAGTTTGGATTGCAGGATCACGGGGGCCCCGAAGGCACGCGCCAGATCCAGCAGGCGCGGGTTGCCCGGCGTCAGGCGGACCTGCGGCAGGTTGGTGCGCTGGATCGCCGCCGAATGCAGGTCGATGCCAAAGGAACAGCGCAACACAACCTGCGTCAGAAAGATATGTGCCAGCCGGGCGGCCAGACTGCCCTGCGCCGATCCCGGAAACACCCGGTTCAGATCGCGCCGGTCGGGCAGATACCGCGAATGGTTCAGAAAGCCGAAGGTGTTGACGATGGGCACCGCCAGCAGCGTGCCCGCTATGCTTTTGAGTTGCGGCGCTTTCAGCAGGCGGCGGACGATTTCCACGCCGATCACCTCGTCGCCATGGATGGCGGCGGACACAAAGATCACCGGGCCGGGCCGGCGGCCATGCACCACATGCGCCGAGATCGTGACTGGCGTATGGTCGGACAACACCGACACCGGCAATTCCACCGTACCGCGCGTTCCGGGTGCGATGTCATGGCCCGCGATGGAAAACGCGCCTCGCGGTGTCATTCCCGTGACATCCCCCAGATCATCCCCCAGATCATCCCTTGCCCTTTGTCTTGGTCTGTCCGGGTTCGGCGTTCTTTTCGATGAAGGCAATGATGCGCCCCGCCACGTCGATCCCGGTTGCCTTTTCGATGCCCTCCAGACCAGGGGATGAATTGACTTCCATCACCACCGGGCCGTGGTTGGACCGCAACATGTCCACCCCGCAGACATTCAGCCCCATCGACCGCGCCGCGCGCAAGGCGGTTGCCCGTTCTTCGGTGGATAATTTGATGACTTCGGCCGATCCGCCCCGGTGCAGGTTGGATCGAAATTCACCATCTGCCCCTTTTCGCATCATCGCCGCAACGATCTTGCCACCAACGACGAAGGCGCGGATGTCGGATGCGCCGGCTTCCTTGATGTATTCCTGCACCATGATGTTCACCTCGGCGCTGCGGAACGCCTCGATCACCGATGTCGCAGACCGTTCGGTATCGGCCAGCACGACGCCGATACCCTGCGTGCCTTCCAGCAGCTTGATGACGACGGGCGCGCCACCGGCAAGGCGGATCACCTCTTCGGTCTGTTTCGGGTCATAGGCAAAGGTCGTCACCGGCAGCCCGATGCCGTCACGCGCCAGCAGTTGCATCGACCGCAGCTTGTCGCGCGACCGCCCGATGGCAACGCTTTCGTTCAGGGGATAGACGCCCATCATCTCGAACTGCCGCAGAACCGCCAGACCGTAGAACGTGACAGAGGCACCGATGCGCGGGATCACCGCGTCGTAGACGGGCAGTTTTTCGCCGTTGTAATAAATCTCGGGGCGGCGCGACACGATGTTCATGTAGCAGCGCAGCGTGTTGATGATGTCGAGCGTATGGCCCCGCGCCTCGGCCACCTCTTTCAGCCGCCGATGGGAATAAAGCGTCGGATTGCGTGCCAGCATGGCGATTTTCATGATGTGGCCTTTCGCGGCTTTCGGAGTTTCGGCATGCGCGGTTTCGGAGTTCTGGGGCGCGGCGGGCCGGCCAGTTCGGATTGGCCGGGATGCACCAGTATGTTGTGGCCCCGAATGGCGGTGCGGCCAAGGATCAGCGGAAAGGTCATCGCCTCGCGGTCCGCAAGGCTCAACTCGATCCGCCACAGCCGGTCGCCCAGCCGGACCTGCGTTTCGATCACGATGCGGTCTTCAGGCACGCCCGAGGTATTCTTGATCGCGCGGGCGTCGATCACCGGAGCCTCGCAATCCACGGCTTCGGGCAGGCCGGCGTGCGGCACGTGGAACCGCACCCAAGGCGCGCCGTCGCGGTCAAAGCGGCGGATGCGTTCGGCGTGAATGGCCGATGTGCGCGCACCGGTGTCGATCTTGGCCATGGCATGCGCGATGCCCAAGAGCGGCAGCGCCACGTTTTCGCGCCAGCCGATGACGAAGGGCTGTCTGGGTGGTTTCACCGGCGCCTCCATCGTCAGAATCGCGCGCACCATAGCAGGGGCGGACGAAAAGCAAAGCCGCCGCTCCCTTGCGGAAAGCGGCGGCCGCGGGGTGATGATGGTGCGATTCCGCGCCGATATCAGACCGGTTGCTTTGTCATGCGCAGATAGGGCAGTTTCACGTCGATCTCTCCGAATTTGGCGCGGGCCTGATCATCCGTCAGCGCCAGCGACACGATCACGTCCTGCCCCACCTGCCAGTTCGCGCCAGTGGCAATCGGCACGCCATAGGTGGCCTGCACCGCATCCAGCGCCCGCAGCACTTCGGCAAAGTTGCGGCCGACCGACATCGGGTATGTCATGATCAGCTGCACCTTCTTGTTCGGCGCGACGATGAAAACCGACCGCACCGTGGCGGTTTCCGCCGCCGTGCGGCCATCGGGCAGGTAGGCATCGGCGGGCAACATGTCGAACGCCTTGGCCACCGCCAGATCGGTATCGGCGATGATCGGGAACCCGGCAGTGGCACCGGCATAGCTTTCGATGTCGGTTTTCCATTTCTTGTGCTCGGCGACGTCATCGACGGAAATGCCCATCACCTTGGTGCCACGCTTGTCCCATTCGGCGGCCAGTTGGGCGACAGCGCCGAATTCGGTGGTGCAGACCGGGGTGAAATCCTTGGGGTGCGAGAAATAGATCGCCCAGGCGTCGCCCTGCCAGTCGTGCAGCGCATAGGTGCCTTGGTCGGTGGTGACGGTCAGATTGGGCAGCGTGTCATTGATCCGCATCGGTGTGATGTCCTTTTGATGGGCCCGGGTGATCGGACCAACTGTTTTGGTCAGGATGGGTATTCCGCGGCTTAGATACATTCTAAATTCGTGATGTGAACCCCGCTTGTCGCAGGGGTGACAGGATGTCGCGACGCGCTGATGACAGGTCCGATACCACGGGCACGTCGGCGGATTTGATCAAATCATTGCAACGCCTCTTGCCCGCCCATGCCCCCGGTGACAGACTGACGAAGTAAACCGGTACAGGAATCCCCTCGCGCCGGACTGATCCACGCAAGGAGTGCGCGACATGATCGAAAAGCGTCAGTTCTACATCAATGGAGCCTGGGTCGATGCCAAGCAGGGCCGCGATCATCACGTGATCGACCCGACCACCGAAGAACCCTGTGCGGTGATCGCGCTGGGCGGTCAGGCCGATGTGGATGCCGCCGTCGCCGCCGCCAAGGCCGCGCTGCCCGGCTGGATGGCGACGCCGCCCGCCGCCCGCATC
>JBGSJU010000186.1:0-8509 GCA_041741655.1 Rhodobacterales bacterium | reverse complement strand
TGGGCCGGAGGGCTGTCGCCAGTTCCGTCCCGTTTTTCCTTTAAAGTCTCCCGCCCATTGCCGGGCGCCGGGCGGGAGATAGTTCGTTTCGTTCGCGGCGTTTACGTCGTAGGTCCGTTGACCAGTTCGACGTTGAGTCCGAGCGAGCGCATTTCCTTGACGAGAACGTTGAAGCTCTCGGGAATGCCTGCCTCGAAGGTGTCGTCGCCGCGCACGATCGCCTCGTAGACCTTGGTGCGGCCCGCCACGTCGTCCGACTTCACCGTCAGCATTTCCTGCAAGGTATAGGCGGCGCCATAGGCTTCGAGCGCCCACACCTCCATCTCGCCGAAACGCTGTCCGCCGAACTGCGCCTTGCCGCCCAGCGGCTGCTGGGTCACGAGGCTGTAGGGCCCGATCGAGCGGGCGTGGATCTTGTCGTCCACCAGATGGTGCAGCTTCAGCAGGTACTTGTAGCCGACGGTCACCTTGCGGTCGAAGGCCTCGCCGGTGCGGCCGTCATGCAGCACGACCTGTCCCGACGCGTCCAGTCCGGCCTGCTTCAGCATGGTGACGATGTCGGGCTCGCCCGCGCCGTCGAACACCGGAGTCGCCACCGGCACGCCGCGCCGCAGATTCTCCGACAGCTCGACAAGCTGGTCGTTGTCCAGCCCTTCGATGGTGTCGTTCTTGCCGTAGACCTCGCCGAGCAGCTTCTTCAGCTCGCCGACCTTCTGGTTCTCCTTATAAAGGTCCACCGCGTCGCCAATCATCCGGCCAAGACCGCGGCAGGCCCAGCCCATATGGGTCTCCAGAATCTGGCCGACATTCATGCGGCTCGGCACGCCGAGCGGGTTCAGCACGATGTCGACCGGCGTGCCGTCGTCGAGATAAGGCATGTCCTCGATCGGCACGATCTGGCTGATGACGCCCTTATTGCCGTGACGTCCGGCCATCTTGTCGCCCGGCTGCAACTTGCGCTTCACCGCCACGAACACCTTGACCATCTTCATCACGCCGGGGGGCAGATCGTCGCCACGGCGGACCTTTTCCACCTTGTCTTCGAACCGGTTGTCCAGCGTGCGCTTCTGGATTTCATACTGTTCGTTCAGCGCCTCGACGATCTTGGCATCCGATTCCTCGGCCAAGGCCAACTGCCACCACTGGCCGCGCGACAGTTGCGACAGCAGATCTTCGTCGATCACCGAATTGGGGCGAACGCCCTTCGGCCCTTTGACGGCGGTCTTGCCGATGATCATGGATTTCAGACGCGCATAGATGTTGCGGTCCAGAATGGCCAATTCGTCGTCGCGGTCGCGCGCCAGACGCTCGACTTCCTCGCGTTCGATCTGCAACGCGCGTTCGTCCTTGTCCACGCCATGGCGGTTGAACACCCGCACCTCGACCACGGTGCCATAATCACCGGGTTTCACCCGCAGAGACGTGTCGCGCACATCGCTGGCCTTCTCGCCAAAGATCGCGCGCAACAGCTTTTCTTCCGGGGTCATCGGGCTTTCGCCCTTGGGGGTGATCTTGCCCACCAGAATGTCGCCCGGTTGCACCTCGGCGCCGATATAGACGATGCCCGCCTCGTCGAGGTTGCGCAGCGCCTCTTCGCCGACGTTGGGAATGTCGCGGGTGATTTCTTCCGGGCCCAGTTTGGTGTCGCGCGCCGCGACCTCGAATTCCTCGATATGGATCGAGGTGAACACGTCATCCGCCGCGATCCGTTCCGAGATCAGGATCGAGTCTTCATAGTTATAGCCATTCCACGGCATGAACGCGACCAGCACGTTCTTGCCCAGAGCCAGTTCGCCCAGATCGGTGGACGGACCATCGGCGATTACCTCGCCTTTCGACACCTTGTCACCCACGTTGACCAGCGGGCGCTGGTTGATGCAGGTGTTCTGGTTCGAGCGTTGGAATTTGCGCAGGCGGTAGATATCCACCCCTGCATCGCCCAGTTCCAGATCTTCGGTGGCGCGGATCACGATGCGGCTGGCGTCAACCTGATCGATCACCCCGCCGCGACGGGCCTGAATGGCCGCGCCGCTGTCGACCGCAACCTTGCCTTCCATGCCGGTCCCGACCAGCGGCGCCTCGGCGCGCAGCAAGGGCACCGCCTGACGCTGCATGTTCGACCCCATCAGGGCGCGGTTGGCGTCGTCGTTTTCAAGGAACGGGATCAGCGAGGCCGCAACCGACACCAGCTGCTTCGGCGACACGTCGATCAGATCGACGCTTTCGCGCGAGGCCAGCGTATAATCGCCGGACTGGCGCGCAGACACCAGATCGTTGACGAAACAGCCATTTGCATCCAGCGCCGCGTTGGCCTGCGCCACGGTGTGGCGCATTTCCTCGGTCGCGGACATGTAGTGCACTTCGTCCGTCACCTTGGTGTCTTTCACGACACGGTAGGGCGGTTCGATGAAGCCATACTTGTTCACCCGCGCAAAGGTGGCGAGCGAGTTGATCAGGCCGATGTTCGGGCCTTCCGGCGTCTCGATCGGGCACATCCGGCCATAGTGAGTCGGGTGCACGTCGCGCACCTCGAACCCGGCGCGTTCGCGGGTCAGACCGCCTGGGCCCAAGGCCGACAGGCGGCGCTTGTGCGTCACCTCGGACAGGGGGTTGGTCTGGTCCATGAACTGCGACAGCTGCGAGGAGCCGAAGAATTCGCGCACTGCGGCCGCGGCCGGTTTCGCGTTGATCAGGTCCTGCGGCATCACGGTGTCGATTTCTACCGAGGACATGCGTTCCTTGATCGCGCGTTCCATCCGCAACAGGCCGACGCGATACTGGTTTTCCATCAATTCGCCGACCGACCGCACGCGGCGGTTGCCCAGATGATCGATGTCGTCAATCTCGCCCTTGCCGTCGCGCAGTTCCACCAGCGCCTTGACGCAGGCGACGATATCGGCGCGGTCCAGCGTGCGCTGGGTATCCGGGCGGCCCAGATCCAGACGCATGTTCATCTTGACCCGGCCCACGGCGGACAGGTCATAGCGTTCGCTGTCAAAGAACAGCTGGTCGAACAGCGAGGACGCAGCCTCGACTGTCGGCGGCTCGCCGGGACGCATCACGCGGTAGATGTCCAGCAGCGCGCCGTCGCGGTTCATGTTCTTGTCGGCGGCCATCGTGTTGCGGATGTAGGGGCCGACCGTGATGTTGTCGATGTCCAGCACCGGCACGGTTTCGATCCCGGCATCCAAGAGCGCCTTCAGCGTGCCACCCGAGACCGATCCGTCGCGGGCATGGTCCAGCGTGATTTCATCGCCAGCTTCGACATGGATCGCGCCGGTCGCCTCGTCGATGATGTCATGCGCCACGAATTTGCCAAGGATCTGGTCATAAGGCACCAGCAGATGGGTGACCTTGCCGTCATCCTTCAGCTTTTTCACCGCGCGCGGCGTCACCTTGTCGCCGGCCTTGCAGATGATCTCGCCGGTGTCGGCATCGACCAGATCGAAGGTCGGGCGCGTGCCGCGGACGCGGTCGGGGAAGAATTTCGTCACCCAGCCCTTGCCGCCCTTGGCCAGCACGTAATCCACGGTCTGGTAATAGGCATTCATGATGCCTTCCTGATCCATGCCCAACGCATAGAACAGCGTCGTCACCGGCAGTTTGCGGCGGCGGTCGATGCGCGCGAACACGATATCCTTGGCGTCGAATTCGAAATCGAGCCAAGACCCGCGATAGGGAATGATCCGGCAGGCGAACAGCAGCTTGCCCGAGGAATGCGATTTGCCCTTGTCATGGTCGAAGAACACGCCGGGGCTGCGGTGCATCTGGCTCACGATCACGCGTTCGGTGCCGTTCACGACGAAGGTGCCGTTATGCGTCATCAGGGGCATGTCGCCCATGAACACGTCCTGTTCCTTGATATCCTTCACCGATTTGGCGCCGGTATCTTCGTCCACATCGAACACGATCAGGCGCAGCGTCACCTTCAGGGGTGCCGCATAGGTCATGTCGCGCTGCATGCATTCGTCGATGTCATACTTCGGCTTTTCCAATTCGTATTTCACGAATTCCAGCACCGAGGTTTCGTTGAAGTCCTTGATCGGAAATACCGACTGGAAGGTGCCCATCAGGCCCTCGCCATCGCGCGGCTTTGGCCCGTCGCCCGAATTCAGGAAAAGGTCATACGAGGATTTCTGCACCTCGATGAGGTTCGGCATTTCCAGCACTTCGCGGATTTTGCCATAATATTTCCGAAGACGTTTCTGGCCAAGAAAGCTTTGCGCCATGGTCGGTGTCACCTTTCGTTTCCCACGAGGGCCATGCGCCGCCGGGCTGCGGGCAGGTCCTTCTGAAACCGGCTGTTGCGGACCAATTCACGGCCACTGTCCCACCAGCGGCCTCCCGATCCATAACCTTGCCTCAGAAAAGACCCTGCACAAGGGCCTTTGCTGAGACAGGTTCGGCTGGCACCGGATTGCCCGGAGCCAGCCTGCATGTCACTCCGGGCGGACCCGGTTCAAGTTATTTCAGCTCGACCTTGGCGCCAGCCGCTTCGAGCTTTTTCTTGATTTCCTCGGCTTCGCCTTTGGCAATCTGTTCTTTCACAGCCTTGCCGCCGGCATCGACCAGATCCTTGGCCTCTTTCAGGCCCAGGCCGGTGATGGCGCGCACTTCCTTGATCACGTTGATCTTGTTGGGGCCCGCTTCGACGAGGATCACGTCGAATTCGGTCTTTTCTTCCACGACTTCGGCAGCGGCGGCGGGGCCTGCTGCCATCATCACGGCGCCACCGGCGGCGGGTTCGATGCCGTAGGTGTCTTTCAGGATTTGCTTCAGTTCCTGGGCCTGCAGCAGCGTGAGGTTCACGATTTGCTCGGCAAGTGCTTTCAAGTCAGCCATTTTCTCGTTTCCGTTCGTTTGAGATGTGTTCCAGCATGCAAGGGTTCACCCCTACATCGACCTCGGGTTGCTTACGCAGCCGCCTTGTCCTCGATGGTGGACAGGATGGACGCGATATTCGAAGCAGGCGCGCCAATCGCACCGGCGATGTTCGAAGCGGGTGCGCCGAGACATGCGACGATCGAAGAGATGAGCTCCTCGCGCGACGGCAGTTTCGACACGGCCTCGACACCGGCCCGGTCCAGAACCGCACTGCCCATTGCGCCGCCAAGAATGATGAACTTCTTGTTCTCTTTGGCGTAATCCTCGACAACCTTGGCCGCGGCCACGGGGTCTTCGGAATAGGACAGCACGGTCATGCCCGTCAGCAGCGACGTCATGCTTTCGCACGGACGACCCTGCAGGGCGATCTTGGCGAGCTTGTTCTTGGCGACACGCACGCCCCCACCGACCTGACGCATTTTCAGGCGAAGGGACTGCATCTCTGCAACCGTGAGACCGACGTAATGGGCTACGACCACCACGCCAGAGCTTTCGAAGATCTGGCCGAGTTCCTCGACCACTTTCTCTTTCTGGGCTCTATCCACAGTTTCACTCCAAATTCGGGGTTTCCCCCAGCTCTAGTCTGGCAGGGTTGCCCCTGCCGTTCGGGTCCATTTCAGGGTCCCGAGCCCAGACCACCCCGAGGGACACATCCCGCGGAAAAATCGGTTCGATCCCCATCTCGGGAAGGACTTATCGGGGTTGCCCCTTCGCCCTCCGTCTCGGACAGGACAGGGCCTTGTGGCCCCGCCATCCGGCCCCGGGCACTGGGCCCGGGACCAAATCTCGTTACTGGTCGGACAGCGACGCTAGATCCACCGACACGCCGGGGCCCATGGTCGAGCTGATCGACAGCTTCTTCATGTAAGTGCCCTTGGCGCCGGTCGGGCGCGACTTGGCGACCGCATCGACGAAGGCGCGGATGTTTTCCACCAGCTTTTCGGTCGGGAACGATGCCTTGCCGACGCCGCCATGAATGATCCCGGCCTTTTCGACGCGGAACTGTACTTCGCCGCCCTTGGCGTTCTTGACCGCAGTCGCGACATCCATCGTCACGGTGCCGACCTTGGGGTTCGGCATCAGGTTGCGCGGGCCCAGCACCTTGCCCAGACGGCCGACGATCGGCATCATATCGGGCGTGGCGATGCAACGATCGAAGTCGATGTTGCCACCAAGGATCGATTCCATCAGGTCTTCGGCGCCGACAATGTCTGCGCCAGCGGTCTTGGCCTCGTCAGCCTTGGCGCCACGGGCGAACACGGCAACGCGCACGGTCTTGCCGGTGCCGTTGGGCAGGCCGACCACACCACGGACCATCTGGTCGGCATGGCGCGGGTCAACGCCCAAGTTCAGCGCAACCTCGATGGTTTCGTCGAACTTGGCGGATGCATTGGCCTTGATCAGCGCCACGGCGGCGTCGATGGCCAGATTGGCCTTGCCGTCAACGGCGGTCTGCACGGCGCGGGTGCGTTTGGAAACATGTGCCATCACTTCACCTCGATGCCGACAGAGCGGGCCGAGCCCAGGATGATCTGCATCGCGGCCTCGATGTCATTGGCCGACAGATCCTTCATTTTCGCTTCCGCGATCTGACGGACCTGCGCGATGGTCACCGACCCCGCCACGGTATGACCCGGCTTGACCGATCCCTTGGCGCGGTTGCGCTTGCCTACGGGGGGCAGGCCGGCGGCCTTTTTCAGCAGAAAAGACGCCGGCGGCGTTTTCAGTTCCAGCGAGAACGACTTGTCCTGGAAATACGAAATGACCACCGGGGTCGGCGTGCCAACTTCCATCTCGGCGGTCTTTGCGTTGAATTCCTTGCAGAACTGCATGATGTTGATGCCGCGCTGGCCCAGTGCGGGGCCGACGGGCGGGGACGGGTTGGCTTGCCCGGCCTTGACTTGCAGCTTCAGCTGCCCGATCAGTTTCTTGGCCATCTGGCCTCTCCTTTAACCAACAGCACGCCGACGCGACGGCGGGCCCTGATGTTGTGTGGTGCGGTCCGGTGCGCGCGTGCCCCTCGCCTCCCACAGTAAACTGGCCAGCCGAGTCGCCCCGGACGGCATGAAGGCGTCGCATAACGCACCGCCACGGGATACGCAAGCGGCGCTTGCGCCCAAACTTCCCATTCTTCCTGTCGCGGATCAGCTCTGCTTGACGACCTGGGTGAAATCCAGTTCCACGGGGGTTTCCCGGCCAAAGATCGACACCGCGACCTTCAGGCGCTGCGTGCCCTCGTCGATGCCTTCGATCATGCCGTCGAAACCTTCGAACGGGCCATCGGCCACCTTGACCCGCTCACCGATCTCGAACCGGATCAGGGTGCGCGGGGTTTCCTCGCCCTCGGCAACGCGGCCCAGAATGGCCTCGACCTCGGCATCGCGCATCGGCATCGGGCGGCCCTGCGGGCCCAGAAAACCGGTGACGCGGTTGATGTTGGAAATCAGGTGATAGCCGCGGTCGGACATTTCCATCCGCACCAGCACGTAGCCGGGCATGAACCGGCGTTCGGTCGTCACCTTCTTGCCGCGGCGGATCTCGATCACGTCCTCGGTCGGCACCAGAACCTCTTCGATCTGGTCCTCCAGACCCTTTTCGATCACCGCCTGCCGGATACCTTCGGCCACCTTCTTCTCGTAGTTCGAGAGAACGCTTACCGAATACCACCGCTTCGCCATCTGGACCTCAGTTCCGCCTGCACCCCGCCGGGGCGCGTTGATGTTTCGTGAGGCCATACTGCCCCTCGCCGCATAGCCCCATCGGCACGCTGTCGAATCGACGCGCGCCGCCCGGGCATGATGCGGCCTGTTACCGTTTGATGACGGTGATGACAAGTCGCCACGGGGTCAGTCACAAAGCCTGTCGCAAAGCCTGTCGCAAAGCCTGCTGAAAAGGATGCTGGTCAGCTGCCGAACACCGTCAGCATGGCCTGCAGACCGGCCTTGATGGCGATATCCACCAGCGAAAAGAATACTGCCGTGATCGCCGACAGGATGAACACCATGACCGTGGTCAGCAACACCTCGCGGCGCGTCGGCCAGACCACCTTGGCGATTTCCGCGCGGGTTTCCTGCACGAACTTGAAGGGGTTCACCATGGCCATCATCATCACTCCCGCATCGGTCTGCCGCAGATACGCGTTCTGGCGGGCGGGTTCAAGTGGCCGGTTTGCGCGTGCCGGTTTGGGGGAACCGATTTGCGAACGCCAGTATGCGGACGCCAGTTTGCGAACGAAGGTCCGTGGCAGGGGCAGCAGGGCTTGAACCCGCGACCTACGGTTTTGGAGACCGTCGCTCTACCAACTGAGCTATACCCCTGTGCGAACCACAGCGAGATACGATGCAGGGGGCGTGAATTCAAGCGGCTTTTTTGGCCCGGCGATCAGCGCGCAGGCGGCGGTGTCGGCGGCGCAACGGCCCGCAGTGCCGCGATGTTGGCACCGCAGATCGCGGCTTCGCTGGACAGGATCGAGGCAATCGGCCAGTCCCACCATGCGATGTCCAGCAATGCGGCGACGGTATCCGCATCGAACCGCGAGCGCAGGACACGGGCCGGGTTGCCGGCGATGATGCTGTAGGGCGGCTGGACCCCGCCCACCACGGCGCCCGCGCCGATGATGCAGATC
>JBGSJU010000185.1:0-2403 GCA_041741655.1 Rhodobacterales bacterium | reverse complement strand
CAGGTCGCGCGTCGCCAGCGCGCGCACCGCGATCGTCAGCGATTGCGTGCCCGCATTGCCCCCCATCGACGCCACGATCGGCATCAGCGCGGCCAGCACCACCAGCGCGGCAATCGTCGCCTCGAACTGGTCGATCACCGCCGCCGCCAACGCCGCCGTGCCCAGATTGATCGCCAGCCATGGCAGCCGCGCCCGCACGGTTTCCAGCACCGTGTCCGACAACCGGCTGTCATCGCCCACGCCCGCCAGACGCAGGATGTTTTCCTCGTGCTCCTCGTCCAGCACGGCCATCGCGTCGTCGATGGTGATCACCCCCACCAGCCGCCCGTCGGCATCCACCACCGGGGCGGAAATCAGGTGATACTGGTTGAACGCATAGGCCACATCGCCGTCATACTGATCGACCGGGATGGTACGGAACTGGTCTTCGGCGATATCCTTCAGCGCGCGGTCGCGCGGCGACCGCATGATCGCGCCAAGGCTGATCTGTGCAATGGGATGCTGACGCGGATCGACCAGAATGACGTGGTAGAAACTGTCGGGCAGCGTGTCGGACCCGCGCATATGGTCGATGGCCTGCCCGACCGTCCAGAATTCGGGGGCGATGACGCATTCGCGCTGCATCAGACGGCCGGCGGAATACTCCGGATAGGTCAGCGCCTGTTCGATCACCGCGCGTTCGCTGTCCTCCAGCGCGCCAAGGATCGCCTCTTGCTCGGGCGCGTCCAGATCCTCCAGCAGGTCAACCACATCGTCGCTGTCCAGATCGCGCACCGCATCCGCAAGGATCTGGCGGGGCAGCAACTGGATCACCTCTTCGCGGATGCCCTCGTCCAGTTCGGACAGAATGTCGCCGTCGAATTCCGGCCCATACAGCAGGATCAGGCGGCGCCGGTCATAAGCGTTCAGCTGTTCCAGCAAATCCGCGATATCGGCCTGATGCAGCGGGGCCATCAGCGCGGTCAGCCGCGCCGCATCGCCCGTTTCGACCGCATAAAGAATCGCTGCAATCGTCCGCCGGTCCAGCGCATAGGCGCGGTCCTCGTCGGGGTTGGCCTGTTCGATCAGGGTGTCGTCCTGTGTCATGCCGCAGCCCCCGGTTCTGGTTCGCCCTGTTTCGCGCCACCCTACCGGAAAGCCGGGGCCGGAAACAATGCAAGGCTGGACGAAACGGCAATTTACCCCGCCGCCGCCGCGCCTTAGGCTGGCCCGCGCAACCGAGGTGTCCCGATGACCGTTCCCCATCTGCTGCTTGGACAGACGCTGACCTTTGCGGCCAACCCGTTCCACGACGGGCCGGGGGCGGCGCGCATCGACCGGCGGGGCGGTGTGCTGATCGACGGCGGGCGGATCATGGCGGTCGGGACTGGCGACGCGTTGCGCGCGGCGCATCCCGGCGCAGAGGTGACGGATTACGGCGATGCGCTGATCACGCCCGGCTTTGTCGATGCGCACGCGCATTATCCGCAGACCGGCATCATCGCGTCATGGGGCAAGCGGCTGATCGACTGGCTGAACACCTATACCTTTCCCGAGGAAATGCGCTTTGCCGATTCCGCCTATGCGGACCGGATTGCGGGCCTGTATCTGGACCTGCTGCTGGCGCATGGCACGACGACGGTGTGCAGCTATTGCACCATCCACCCGGCCAGCGTGGACGCGCTGTTTCAGGCCGCCGCCGCGCGCGGCATGCGGGTGATCGCCGGCAAGACCTGCATGGACCGCGATACCGCGCCCGTGGGTCTGCGCGATACCGCGCAATCGGCCTATGACGACAGCGCCGCGCTGATTGCCCGCTGGCATGGCAAGGGGCGCGCGGGATATGCCATCACGCCGCGGTTTTCGCCCACCTCGACGCCCGCGCAACTTGAAATGCTTGGAGCGTTGTGGCGCAACCACCCGACCTGCGCCATGCAGACGCATCTGTCCGAACAGACCGACGAGATTGCGTGGGTCCGCAGCCTGTATCCCGACGCCCGCGACTATCTGGACACCTACGAAACCCATGGCTTGCTGCGCGCGGGGGCGGTGTTCGGCCATGCCATCCATCTGCAACCGCGCGAGATTGCGGCCATGGCGCAGGCGGGCGCGGCGGTGGCGCATTGCCCGACGTCGAACACCTTCATCGGGTCGGGGCTGTGCGATGTGGCGGGGTTGATCGAACTGGGCATCCCGGTGGGGCTGGCCACGGATACCGGCGGCGGATCGTCGTTTTCCATGCTGCGCACGATGGCCGCCGCCTATGAGGTCGGCCAGTTGCGCGGCCGCCCGCTGCACCCCGCCGAATTGTTGTGGCTGGCGACCGAAGGATCGGCGGCGGCGCTGCGGCTGTCCGGCACCATCGGGCGGCTGGCCCCGGGGGCTGATGCGGATATCACGGTGATCGATCTGGCCTCGACCCCC
>JBGSJU010000184.1:0-2471 GCA_041741655.1 Rhodobacterales bacterium | reverse complement strand
CCGATCTGGTGCGGTCGTTGGTGCTGATCGAACCGGTCTTCGGCGCGGTGGCGCGGCTTGACGCGCCGGACGTCGCGGCGCGGCATGAATTGCAGGCGCTGCCGATGATGCAGGCGATCCTGAACGGTGATCTGGACCGCGCGGCGCAGATGTTTACCCGCGACTGGGGCCTTGGCCGCCCGTGGGACAGCCTGCCCGAAGACGCCCGCGCGCGGATGGCCGCGCAGATGCCCTTTGTCGCGTCCTCGCAATCCGAAATCTATGACGACAGCGCCGGCTTGCTGCTGTCCGGCGCGCTGACGGCGCTGAAACTGCCGGTGCTGGTGCTGGAAGGCGCAGACACCGCGACGCGCCACCCGGTGATGCGGGTGATCTGCAAGGGGCTGGCGGCCCGCATCCCCGGGGCGCGGCATGCCCTGATCGACGGCGCGGGCCACATGGCGCCGCTGACCCATCCGGATGCTACCGCCGCGCTGATCCGCGAACATCTGTCCGTCATGCCGGCGTGACAAAAGGGGGTTTCCCCCTGCCCCGGCTTGGCGCAAAAAGGCGGCAAACCGCAAAAGGACTGACCATGACCGACACGCTTGCATCCGAACGCGCCCGCGCCGCCGCTTGGTTTCGCGACCTGCGCGACCAGATCGTCGCGGCCTTCGAGGCGCTGGAGGACAGCCATAGCGCCGGTCCCCAATCCGATCCGGCGTCCGACGCCGCCCCGGGCCGGTTCGAGGTGACGGAAACCACCCGCCATTCCGATGACGGATCCGACGCCGGCGGGGGCCTCATGAGCGTCATGCGCGGCGGTCGGGTGTTCGAAAAGGTCGGGGTGAACGTGTCCACCGTTTATGGCACCCTTGCCGAACGCGCGCAGCGCGCGATGGCTGCGCGCGGTGTACCCGGCATGGACCGCGACCCGCGGTTCTGGGCCTCGGGCATCAGCCTTGTCGCGCATATGCAAAACCCGCATTGCCCCGCCGTGCACATGAACACCCGCATGTTCTGGACCCCCGGCGCGTGGTGGTTCGGCGGCGGGTCCGACCTGAACCCCTGCATCGAATATGCCGAGGATACGGCGCATTTCCACGCCACGCAAAAGGCGCATCTGGACCCGCATGGGGCGCATCTGTATCCGGAATTGAAGGCTTGGGCGGACGAATATTTCTATGTCCCCCATCGCAAACGCGCGCGGGGCGTCGGCGGCATCTTCATGGATGACCGCAACACCGGCGACTGGGAGGCGGATTTCGCCCTGACGCAGGATATCGGCCGCGCCTTCCTGCCTGCCTATGTGCCACTGGTGGAACGCCGTCGCGCCACCGCGTGGACGGACGCCGACCGCGACACGCAACTGGTGCATCGCGGGCTTTATGCCGAATACAACCTGGTCTATGACCGCGGCACCAAATTCGGTCTGGAAACCGGGCATGACGCCAATGCCGTGCTGATGAGCCTGCCCCCCTTGGCAAAGTGGATCTGAGCCATGACGCAATTTGCACTGGTGACCGGGGCGGCACGCGGGATCGGGTTGGCGACGGCCCGGCTGTTTCTGGCGGATGGCTGGCAGGTGGTGATGCTGGACCGCGACGGCGACGAATTGCATGCCGCCGCCATGGGTCTGGCCGGGGCGCATCCACTGGTCGCCGACGTGTCGATCCCGGCGGACGTGGAACGGGCGCGGGCCACGGTGGCCGGGATGACGGACGCGCTGCACGCGCTGGTCAACAACGCGGGCGTGGCGGATTTTGGCCCGATCGAGGACACGGATTTCGCCCGCTGGCGTCGGGTCATGGACACGAACCTGGACGGCGTGTTCCTGATGAGCCAAGCCTTCACGCCGCTGTTGAAGGCAGGGCCGGGCGCCATCGTCAACATCGCGTCGATTTCCGGTGTCCGCGCCTCGACGCTGCGGGTGGCCTACGGCACCTCCAAGGCCGCCGTGATGCACCTGACGCGGCAATATGCGGTGGAACTGGGCGAATACGGCGTCCGGGTCAACGCAGTCTGCCCCGGCCCGGTGCGCACCAAACTGGCGATGGCGGTGCATAGCCAAGAGATCATCGCCGCCTATCACGATGCGATCCCGCTGAACCGCTATGGGTCGGAAACCGAGATCGCCGAGGTGATCCGGTTCCTGTGTTCGGACCGCTCCAGTTACGTCACCGGGCAGATCATCGCCGCCGATGGCGGGTTCGAGGCGACGGGGATCGGCCTGCCGGCGCTGCGCGGGTGACGCAGGCAGAGGGGGCTCTGCCCCCCGGCTTCGCCGTCCCCCGGGATATTTTTGAACCAGAGAAACCAAAGGCAACCGCGGCGCCGCGCCTGACGCCGTGTCACGTCTTGTCGTGAAAAAAGGCATAGACCGTTTCGGCCAGCGTTTCCGAAATGCCGGGCACCGCCTTCAGATCGGCCAGACCGGCGCGCGCCACCGCCTTGGCCGAGCCGAAATGCGCCAGCAGCGCGCGTTTGCGGGC
>JBGSJU010000183.1:0-7353 GCA_041741655.1 Rhodobacterales bacterium | reverse complement strand
TCGCCAGCAGCCGCGCAATGCGCTCGGCCCGGCTGCTGGCGCTTTCCAGCCCCATCAGCATGCCCGCCTTCATCTGCACCTGCGCACGCGCCACCTCGGCCGGGGTCATGTCACTGGCCGCGCGCTTCATCTCGTCCAGCGTCAGGCGCATCAGGTCGCCCACGTCATGCGCCGACGTGCCGGCATAGATCGTCATCATGCCGGTGTCATCATAGGCACCGATTTGCGACCAGATCGAATAGCATAGCCCACGCTTTTCACGCAGTTCCTGAAACAGCCGCGACGACATGCCGCCGCCCAGTGCCCCGGAATACACCTGCGCCACATAGATGTCGTCGCTGCGGTATTCGGGGCTCTCGAACCCCAGCGCGACATGCGCCTGTTCCAGTTTCTTGACATGGCGCACCTCGCCGCCCCGAAACCGCGCCGGCACCAGTGCAGGCGGCGTCAGCGGCACCATATGGCCGAACAGACGTTCGGCATCGCGCAACAGCGCGTCATGATCGACTGCCCCGGCGGCTGCCAGAATCATCTGGCCGGGGCCGTAATGTTCGGCCACGAACCCGCGAAAATCCACGCCTTGAAACGCGCTGACACGCTCTTCGGGGCCAAGGATGGTGCGGCCCAGCGGCTGATCGGGATAGGCGCTTTCCTGCAGCCAGTCAAAGATGATGTCATCGGGCGTATCCAGCGCCTGCCCGATTTCCTGCAGGATCACACCGCGTTCCACCTCGATTTCGGCGGGGTCAAAGGCGGGGTTCAGGATGATGTCGGCCACCACGTCCAGCGCGAGGGGCACATCCGCCTGCAAAACGCGGGCGTAATAGGCGGTGGTTTCGCGGCTGGTATAGGCGTTCAGATAGCCGCCGACATCCTCGATCTCTTCGGCGATCTGCAGGGCGGACCGCCGCGCGGTGCCCTTGAACGCCATATGTTCCAGAAAATGCGCGATGCCGTTCTGGTCGGCGCGTTCATTGCGCGCGCCGGCATTGACCCAGACCCCGACAGAGGCGGACTGCAGGTGCGGCATGTGTTCGCTCACCACACGAAATCCGTTCGGCAAGGTATCAAGGCGGACAGTCATACGCGGCGTCTTTCATGGATCAGGGTTTCTAGGGCGGCCAGATCGTTCGGGACCCGGGTCAGCCGTTCCGGCTTTTCGAACAGCCCGGCCATATGCGGCGGCAAGGCGGGGCGAAGGCCGGTCGCGGCCTCGACCGCATCAGGGAATTTCGCCGGATGCGCGGTGGCCAGCGTCACCATCGGCACATCAGCCCGCAGGTGCTGTTCCGCCACATGCACGCCGACCGCGGTATGCGGGCACAGCAATTCGCCGGTCTGGGCCAGCGTGCGGGTGATGGTGGCGCTGGTTTCGGCCTCGTCGGCGCGGCCGGACAGGAAATCCGCCGCCAGCGCGTCGCGCACGCCCTGCGACAGGGTGAACCCGCCTGCCTTCAACTCGTCCATCAAGGCCGCCGTGGCCGCATCATCGGCGCCATGGGCATAGTAAAGCGCGCGTTCGAAATTCGACGACACCTGAATGTCCATCGACGGGCTGATCGTGGGCAGCACGCCATCCGGGCGATAGGCGCCAGTGGACAGGCAGCGGTGCAGGATATCGTTTCGGTTGGTTGCCACCACCAGCCGTCCGATCGGCAGGCCCATGCGTTTTGCAACGTAACCGGCAAAGATATCCCCAAAGTTGCCGGTCGGAACCGTGAAATCCACCGATCGATGCGGCGCCCCCAAGGCCACGGCGGCGGCAAAGTAATAGACCACCTGCGCCAGCACACGGGCGATGTTGATCGAATTCACCCCGGCCAAGCCGACGGTGTCGCGAAAGTCGAAATCGTTGAACATGTCCTTCACGCGGGCCTGCGCGTCATCGAATGTGCCGTCGATGGCCAGCGCATGCACATTCGCCTCGGTGGGGGTGGTCATCTGGCGGCGCTGCACATCGCTGACCCGACCCTGCGGATAAAGGATGAACACATCCACATTGTCGAGGCCGCGAAACGCTTCCATCGCCGCCGACCCGGTGTCGCCAGACGTCGCACCCACGATGGTGACCTTGTGCCCTGACCGCGCCAGCGTCGCCTGCATCATCTGGCCCAGCAGCTGCATGGCGAAATCCTTGAACGCCAGTGTGGGCCCATGGAACAGTTCCAGCAGGAAATGCCCCGGCGCCAGCTGTTTCAGCGGCGCGCGGGCCGGATGGGAAAACCCGGCATAGGCCCGCGCGATGAGGACGCGGAATTCGTCGGGGGCAAAGGCATCGCCCACAAACGGCGCCAGCACGCGGGCCGTCACCTCTTCATAAGGCAGACCGGCGAAGGCGGCGATATCGGCATGGGTCAGCTGCGGGATGGTTTCCGGCAGATACAGCCCGCCATCGCGCGCCAGACCGGTCATCATCGCGGCCTCGAAAGACAGGGTGGACGCGTGCCCACGAGTCGATATGTAGTGCATGGTCAGCCTTTCGCGGTCCGGCGATTGCGAAACAGCAAGTATCCGGTCATCGCGGTCCAGACAACGGCCAAACCGAACCACTGCAGGGCATAGCCGAAATGGTCGTTCGGGATGGTGGCGGTATCTACGGGCAAAGGTGTCACGCCCGGCTCGGCGGGGTCCAGACTGCGGGCGACCACCAGCAACGGTTCGGTCTGCAACACCGCGGCCATGCGGGCGATATCGCGGGCAAACCAGATGTTCTTTGCCTCGTCATTGGCGGGGGTCGCGGATGTGCGATCATCGGGCAGATGCACATTGCCCACCACCTGCGCCGCGCCACCAGCTGGGATCGGGGTGTCCAGCGCAACAAAGCCGCGATCCAACAGAATGCGGCGCCCGTCGCCGGTTTCAAACGCCGATATCACGCGATAGCCGGCGCCAAACTGTTTGCGGCTGACCAGAACGCGCAGAAACTCCGGCCCGATCCGGCCCGTCGCCGCGACCGGAAGCCAGCGGTCGGCATCGGTGACGGTCTGGGGCAAGGCAACCGGGTTCGCCGTGATGCGGGTTTCGATCTGTGCCAGCACGCCTTCTTTCCACGCCAGACGCTGCAATTGCCAGACCCCCAGCCAGATCAGCACCGCCGTGCCCAGCAGGCCGAAGATCAGGGGAACCAACAGCCGCATGAGCCATCCTTCTGGTAGCGGTTTCAAGGCGTCGCAGGCGCAAAGCGAAGGGCGCGCAGTCGCCCGCGCGCCCCATTCAGTCAGCCAAATAAGGGATCAGCCACCCCAGATATAGACGGCCATGAACAGGAACAGCCAGACCACGTCCACAAAGTGCCAATACCAGGCCGCGGCCTCGAACCCGAGGTGGTTCTGCGGCGTGAAATGGCCTTGATAGGCGCGGTAGAGGCAGATCGCGAGGAAGATGGTGCCGATCACCACGTGAAAGCCATGAAACCCGGTCGCCATGAAGAAGTTCGCGCCGTAGATGTTGCCGGCAAAACCGAATGCGGCGTGGCTGTATTCATAGACCTGGAACACGGTGAAGATCGCGCCAAGCGCAATGGCCAGCCACAGACCGGTCTTCAGGTCCTGACGATTGTTTTCATGCACCAGCGCATGGTGGGCCCAAGTGGCCGCCGCGCCGGAACTCAGCAGGATCAAGGTGTTGATCAGCGGCAGGTGCCAAGGGTCAAAGGTTTCGATACCGGCCGGCGGCCAGATGCCATCCACGGCCGGGCTCAGGCCATCCGGGTTCATCGGATACATCGCATGCTTGAAGAACGACCAGAACCAAGCGGCGAAGAACATCACTTCGGACATGATGAACAGGATCACGCCATAGCGCAGGCCGATGCTGACGACCGGGGTATGATCGCCCGCGCGGTTTTCCGCCACGGTTTCCGACCACCAGCCATACATGACGTACAGCACGCCGACAAAGCCGGCGATCAGGACCCACGGTCCGTTGTCGTGAAAAAACAGCACTGCGCCAAACAGCATGACGAAGGCCGACAACGCCCCGAGCAGCGGCCAGAGTGACGGGGCCAGAATGTGGTAATCGTGGTTTTTCTCGTGCGCCATGGTTCCCTCGTGGCTTTGCCGTCAGTTCGCAGTGAGTTTACTGTCAGTTCACAGGTTGGGTCGCCGCCGGTTGCAGGCTTGCGGCCTCCTCCGGCAGGTCGGTTTCGAAGAACGTATAGGACAACGTGATCGTGTGCACGTATTTCGCGTCGCGGTCGGTGACGATGTCGGGATCGACGTAGAACGTCACCGGCATCTGCACCCGTTCCCCGGGCGCCAGCACCTGCTGTTCAAAGCAGAAACAGTCGATCTTGGTAAAGAAACCACCGGCCTGATAGGGGGCCACATTATAGGAAGCGGTGCCCGCCACCGTGCGGTTCGTCGGGTTGTAGGCCTCGTAGAAGGCGAGCCCGGTTTCGCCGATCCGGATCGTCATTTCGCGCACGACCGGGGTGAATTCCCACGGCATGTCGGCATTGACCGAGGCGTCGAACCGCACCTTGATGGTCTGGTCCAGAATGTGGTCCGACCCGGTTGACCCCACGATGGTCGCGCCGCCAAAGCCGGTGGTCCGGCAGAACCAGTCGTAGAACGGCACCGACGCCCAAGCCAACCCGCCCATCAGCACCACCGTGGACAGGGTCTGCACCAAGGTTTTCGTCTTGCCGTCAAGGTCACGCCAGCGCATCGGTCAGTTCCCCCCGCCCGATTGGGTCTGTGGGGCCGCCGGCCCTGTCTGGAACCCGCCGACCGATACCTTGGCCACCGTCAGGCCAAAGACCACGGCCACCAGAAATCCCAACACCAGACCCAGCCCGAGGTTCAGCCCGAACCGGCGCTTGTGCAGATCATGCGGTTCGCGAAAACTCATGCCCAGATCCCCCATGCCCGAAGTCCGACATCCACCAGAATCGCGCCGAAATGCAGGAACAGATAGGCCAGCGACAGCTTGAAAAAGCTTTTCTCCGCCTTGTAGCGGTCGGCCTCGGCCGCCGCCTCGTCCCGGCGCCAGATCGTGATCGCGCCGTACAGGAACAAGGCATTCATCACCACACTGACTACCAGATAGGTCGGCCCCGCGATGGACGTCAGCAACAACGCGAGCGCGACCGGCACCAGCACGACCGTGTAGGCGAGAATATGCCGCCGCGTGACCCGGCGGCCATGCGTGACGGTCAACATCGGCACGCCGGCGTTTTCATAATCGGCATTCATGAACAGCGCCAGCGCCCAGAAATGCGGCGGCGTCCAGGCAAAGATCAGGGCGAACATCAGGATCGATTCGACCGAGATGCCCCCGGTTGCCACCGCCCAGCCGATCATCGGCGGAAAGGCCCCCGCCGCGCCACCGATCACGATGTTCTGCGGCGTCGAGCGTTTCAGCCACATGCTGTAGACGACGGCATAAAAGAAGATCGTAAAGGCCAGCAAGGCCGCCGGCACCACGCCAGCCGCCAGCCACAGCATCACGACCGACATGACCGACAAGGTCAGACCGATCGCCAACGCCTCGTCGGCGCTGACCTTGCCCGCTGGGACCGGGCGGCGGGCCGTGCGGCGCATCAGCCTGTCGATGTCGGCGTCCCACCACATGTTCAACGCGCCCGACGCACCAGCGCCAACGGCGATGAACAGGATCGCCGCGAAACCGATCATCGGATGCACCGCGACCGGGGCCGCCGCCATGCCCACCAGCGCCGTAAAGACCACCAAAGACATGACCCGCGGTTTCAGCAGGGCAAAATAATCGCCAAACCCGGCATCGCCCGGCATCGCGTCGATTTGGTTGATGGAGACGTCGCTCATCGTGTTCCCGTCACTGGTCATGGAGAGGGCGATGCAACATCGCGGTTCCGGATATTTCGGCAGGACCCTGTACGGTCCTGCCCGTCATGTTGACTGCGTGCGCCCGACGCTCAGTTCAGCGCCGCAACCTCGACATAGCCGCCCTCGGCGGTCGCGGCGGCCAGCCATTTGTCATAGGCGTCCTGGCTGACGACCTTGACGGTGATCGGCATGTAGGCATGCGCCTGTCCGCACAGTTCGGAACACTGGCCGAAATACACGCCCTCGCGTTCGGCCTTGAACCACAATTGTGCAAGGCGTCCCGGCACCGCGTCCTGCTTCACGCCAAAGGCCGGGATCGTCCAAGAATGGATCACGTCCGCACCCGTGACCTGCATCACGATGGTCTTGCCGACAGGCACAACCACGGCGGTATCGGTCGCCAGCAGGAATTCGTCACGCGAATACCCGGCCTCGGTCAGTTGGGTCTCGACCTCGGGCGTGAGGCGGTTGTCGCCGCCGGTGGCGGGCGCGCCGATCATGTAGCTGTCGAAGGCCAGACCATGATCGACATATTCATAGCCCCAATACCACTGATAGCCCGTCACCTTGATGGTGATGTCGGCGGCGGGGATTTCCTGCTGCTTGAACAGCACCGGCAGGGAAAACGCGCCGATGAACACCAGAATCAGGATCGGCCCGATGGTCCAGGCCACCTCGAGCGGCGAATTATGGGTGAAACCGGCCGAATTCGGGTTGGCGCGGCGGTTGTAGCGCAGCATCACCGTGACCAGCAACGCGCAGACCAGAATGACGATGGCGGTGATGATATACAGGATCATGCCGTCCAGCCATTGCAGGTCGCGGGCCAGTTCGGTGGCGGCGGGCTGAAACCCCATCGATCCGTCGATGGGCTTGCCGACGATCTCTTGCGCCGCCTGCTGCGCCATCGCCGGGACCGATCCTGCGACCAGCGCAGCAGCCGAAATGATAGAAAGAATTCGCATGTTCTGCACCTTGTTCTGGCGAAGGCCGTGTTCCCTTGGCTCCAGGTCTTTAGCGGTGCACCGTGGCACACCGCAATGCCCGACATTGGTCCAAGTCAAACCACATTCCGCGCCGGGGTACAACATTCGCGCTTGCGTCAAAGGGACGCTTTTTGATCTGGATCAAGTTGGCCCCCGGTGCATGAAGTGTGCGCGCGGTGATTGTCACGATCCGGCGTCACCTTTCCTGTCCCGCAGCGGTTGCCCTTGGGCCCCGCGCACGCCATCTTGACCGCTAACCCTTAAGGAAACTTGCCATGACCGACGCGTTTCGCCCCTTTGATACGATGCTGGACCGCGACCGGGCGCTGGCCCATCTGCGGGCCGCGACCGACGGCGCCGAGGATGGCGAGTTGTTTCTGGAACGCCGCCGGTCCGAGGCGCTGGTGCTGGATGCGGGCCGGATCAAGACCGCCTCCTACGATGCCTCGGAAGGGTTCGGGTTGCGGGCCGTGCTGGGCGAGGTGTCGGCCTATGCCCATTCCACCGACATTTCGGAGGCGGCGCTGGCGCGCGCGGTGGCGACGGCGCGACTGGCCATC
>JBGSJU010000182.1:0-2620 GCA_041741655.1 Rhodobacterales bacterium | reverse complement strand
GTCAGGCACAGGTTCAGCGCCGCGTCCTGCACCGCCGCCAGCACCGCCGCCTGCGTGTCGGCCCAGATGCCGGTGTTGCGGCGCACCGACCACGACGTCTCGATGGTCACGTAAGGCACGCCGAACCGGCGGCACAGGTCCGGCCCCAACAGATCCGGCGATTTGGTGTAGGGGTGATAGCAGACCCACAGATCCGGCCGGCCCGCCTGCCAATCCGCCGCGATCCGCCTCCGTTCCGCCTGTGCAGCCACCTGCAGGGCGGTCCACCCGGCCACATCGTCAGACCGCCCCAGATAGGCGCGCAGATGCGCGACGATCTCGACGCGGTGCCCCGCCGCGCTCAGGCAGGCCAGCAGTTGCCGCGCCATCAGTCGGTCACCCGAAGGCACCGGATGGTCCGGCGATTTCAGCGGCGCGTAGAACGCGATGTGCAACGGTCGCCGTGTCATGCCCTTGTCCGAACCCGAGGCTACGGCGCGACCCTAGCGCAGAACCATCGGCCCCGACAGCCCGGTCACACAGGGCTGATGTGGGGCGGCTTGACAGGCCCGCCCTCCGCGCCGCATCTGGGGCAACCAGAAGAACGAGCAGCGGCATGGCACTCCTTGACCTGATCACCACACGCGCGGCGCGGGTTGGCGTCATCGGACTTGGCTATGTCGGCCTGCCGCTGGCGGTGACCGCGGCGCGTGCCGGGTTCACCGTGACCGGGTTCGACACCGACCCGGCCAAGATCACCGCCATCGCCGCGCGGGAAAGCTACATCGAAGCAGTGCCGCAGACCGCGCTGGCCGCCGAAGTCAGTGCCGGGCGATTGACCGCGACGGGCGATTTCGCCGGCTTGGGCGCCTGCGACGTCATCGTGATCTGTGTGCCGACGCCCCTGACCCGGCACCGCGAACCCGACCTGTCCTATGTCACGCGCACCTGCACGGATATCGCGGCCACCCTGCGCCCCGGCCAGTTGATCGTGCTGGAAAGCACCACCTATCCCGGCACCACCGACGGCCCGGTGCGCGCCATTCTGGAACAGGGCGGGCTGCGGTCGGGCCATGATTTCTACCTCGGCTTCTCGCCCGAACGCGAGGACCCCGGCAACCGCGCCTTCGATACCGCGTCCATCCCGAAAATCGTCGCGGGCGATGGCGCGATGGCGGGCGAACTGGTTGCGGCGTTTTATGGCGCGGTCGTGGCGCGCGTGGTGCCGGTGTCCACCACCGCCACCGCCGAGGCGGTCAAGATCACCGAAAACGTGTTTCGTGCGGTCAACATTGCCTTGGTGAACGAGTTGAAGGTGATCTATGACGCCATGGGCATCGACATCTGGGAGGTGATCGAAGCGGCCAAGACCAAGCCCTTTGGCTTCATGCCGTTCTACCCCGGCCCCGGTCTGGGCGGGCATTGCATCCCGATCGACCCGTTTTACCTGACGTGGAAATCGCGCGAATATGACCTGAGCACCCGGTTCATCGAACTGGCGGGCGAGATCAATTCCGCGATGCCCGCCCATGTGGTGGCGCGGCTGGCCGAGGCGCTGGACCGCCGCCATGGCATCGCCCTTAGCCGGGCGCGGGTGCTGGTGATCGGGCTGGCCTACAAGAAGAACGTGCCGGACATCCGCGAAAGCCCGTCACTGAAGCTGATCGAACTGATCGAGGATCGCGGCGGAGTGACCGCCTATCATGATCCGTTCGTGCCGGAAATTCCGAAAACCCGCGCCTATGGCGCGCTGATGGGGCGACGGTCGGTTGGCCTTGATCCCGAAACGCTCGCCGGGGTTGACGCGGTTCTGATTGCCACCGACCATGACGCGGTGGATTATGCCGCGATTGCCGCCCACGCGCCCCTGATTGTCGATACCCGCAACGAAATGGCCCGCCGCGGATTGCCCGCCGCCAAGGTCGTCAAAGCCTGAGCCTGAAAGGACCCCCATGAGCCGTCTGGACCAATTCATCGCCCGCATGATGGCGCAGCGTTCGATCCTGAACCATATCGCCGCCGACCGCCCGCTGGGGCCGGGCCTGATCCTTGAGTTGGGGCTGGGCAATGGCCGCACCTACAGCCATCTGCGCGAATTGTTCCCCGACCACCGCATCGTGGCCTTTGACCGGGCCCTTGGCGCGCATGCCAATTCGCACCCCGCACCCGGGGATCTGGTGCTGGGCGAGATCCGGGAAACCGCACAGGCCTTTGTCGGGCAGGGCGCCGCGCTGGTGAATGCCGATATCGGCACCGGCTATCCTGACAAGGATGCCATGGTGCTGACGTGGTTACCCGATCTGATGGCGGGGCTCTTGGCGCCAGGGGGCTATGCGGTCAGCGGCTTGCCGCTGGACCATCCCGCGCTGGTGGCGCTGCCCCTGCCCGAGGATGTGCCGCTGGCGCGCAGTTTCCTGTATCAGCGCCGCGCAGACTGACGCGCCATGGCTGACCCGCTATGACGGGGCCGCAATGACGGGGCCGCGCCACCGCGTCGCCGTGATTGCGGATGCGCATTTTCATGACCCGACCGGGGATTTTGGCGGCGTGGGCTGGCCGGATGGCGACCGGTTGCTGGCATTCCGCCCGTGGTCCGAGGCACGTGTGGCCGGCCGGTCCGTCAACGACAGCGCGATGGCGC
>JBGSJU010000181.1:0-4699 GCA_041741655.1 Rhodobacterales bacterium | reverse complement strand
GGGCGTCACGCCATCGGATGCGGCGCATGTGCTGGGCCGCGTAGCGGTCTGGGACGCGGAGGCGGCGGACAAGGCGTTGCGGCTGTTCATGCGCCGCCGCATCGGGTCGGGTGAGATGTTGGCGCGCGACGCCAATGCCATGGCGCAGATGATCGTGGACCGGCTGACGCACCAGACCTGTCAGGCGCTGCTGGAGGCCGCGCTGGCCGAAGACGGGTTCGACGCGCCCGAAACGCTGGCCAGCCATCCCCTGATCCAGCGCGGTCTTGGCGGCCATGCGGGTCTGATCCGGCTGAATACCGGTCTGACAGTTGATGTCGTTGGGCTGGGCGCATCCGCGCCGTCCTATTATCCGGCGGTCGGCGCTCGGCTGGGATGCCGGATGATCCTGCCGACCCATGCCGGGGTCGCCAATGCCATTGGCGCCGTGGTGGGCCGCGTCACGATGCGGCGCAGCGGCACCGTCACCAGCCCCAGCGAAGGGCGGTTTCGGGTGCATCTGGATACCGGGCCAGAGGATTTCGCGGCGTCTGAACCCGCCATGACGCGGCTGGAACAGGTGTTGCGCGCTGCGGCGGAAACCGCGGCCCGCGCCGCCGGGGCCGAGGATATCCGCACCACGGCTGCCCGCGACATCCGCAAGGCCACAGCCGAGAACCGCGAGGTGTTTCTGGAGGCCATCGTGACCGTCGAGGCGTCAGGCCGCCCGCGTATTGCGGATTGATCGCGGGTGGCGGGGCTTCAACGGCTCACGCGATAGGGATCAGGTGAAACTGCCGCTTTGCAAAATGCCGTTCCGTCCCATTTAATGCACATCGAAACAACGCGGGGATCACGCATGACCACCTACGCAAAAACCGCCGAAGCCTTGGCCCGGCTGACGCCCGAAGAATACCGTGTCACGCAGGAAAACGGCACCGAACGGCCTTGGTCGGGCAAATACACCAGCAACAAGGCGGCGGGCATCTATGTCGATGTCGTGTCAGGCGAGCCGCTGTTCGCGTCATCGGCGAAATACGAATCCGGTTGCGGCTGGCCCAGTTTCACCCGGCCCATCGAACCCGCCCATATCGTTGAACTGACCGATGCGACACATGGCATGATCCGCACCGAAGTGCGGTCCACCCATGGTGACAGCCATCTGGGCCATGTGTTCCCCGATGGCCCGCGCGATCAGGGCGGGCTGCGTTATTGCATCAATTCGGCCTCGCTGCGGTTCGTGCCGCGCGAGGACATGGTCGCCGAAGGCTACGGCGCATACCTTGATCAAGTGGAGGATGTGGAATGACAACGGAACGCGCTGTCTTGGCGGGAGGATGTTTCTGGGGGATGCAGGATCTGATCCGGCGTCTGCCCGGGGTGACCAAAACCCGTGTCGGTTACACCGGCGGCGATGTGAAAAACGCCACCTACCGCAATCACGGCACGCATGCCGAAGGGATCGAGATCTGGTTCGACCCGGCCCGGATCAGCTATCGGCAGATCCTGGAGTTTTTCTTCCAGATCCACGATCCGACCACGCCGAACCGGCAGGGCAACGATATCGGCCTCAGCTATCGCTCAGCGATCTATTACGTCGATGACGCGCAAAAGGCCGTTGCGCTGGACACCATCGCCGATGTCGAGGCATCGGGCATCTGGCCCGGTCGCGTGGTGACCGAAGTGGAACCGGTCGGCGATTTCTGGGAGGCGGAACCGGAACATCAGGATTACCTGCTGAAGCGGCCCAATGGCTATACCTGCCATTTCCCGCGCCCGAACTGGGTGCTGCCGAAACGCGCAGCCGAATAAAATAACGCCCCGCCCGGATGGTCCGGACGGGGCGTTTTTGTCTGCGTCTTAGAACCGGAACATTGCCCGGACTTGCAACGTGGTGGCTTCGACATCGACGCCAGACCCGTTGAAATCTTCGAAATCATGGTACAGGATTTCGCCGCCCAGCGACACCTGGTCGGTCAGCATGTATTCATAGCCCGCACCGGCGAACCAGCCGGTGTCATCGCCCAGCGTCGAGGTGTAGGCCTGCGCGCCGCCAGCGGTCGCGTAGATCAGGCTTTTGCCCAGATCGTAGCCGCCGCGCACTTTCAGGCGGGCAACGTTTTCGATCGAGGTGGCGCCGCCAAGGTCGATATCGGCGAAGTCATAGTCCAGAGCCGCGCCCAGTACGAACTGGCCGAAGTCATAGTCGTAACCGAAGGACAAGCCGCCGATTACATTGTCGCCGTCCAGACCGACGTTGGTGTCGGCCGTGGCATAGCCCAGTTGCAGACCGCCGTAGGCACCGGTCCAGTCACCGCCGGTGTTGGCGACGTTGACCACGGGCGCGGGCACGGTGGGATCGGCCAGAGGTGCGGTCGGCGAACCGGCCAGCGCGGGCGATGCCAGCGCAGCCGTCAAAGCAAGGGTCGTCATCAGAGTCTTCATAATTTTACTCCACATCACAGCGCGAAAACCACGCTCTTGATGCATCTGAGCATCCGACGCCTTATGATCAAGGTTGTCGCGATTCGCGCCAGCGGGACTGTTGCCGAAAAAACCCAGAAATCGGCCAGTTTCTGCCGATGTATCGTGCGATCCCGTCAAGCTTTGCCCACAGCACATGGCGGCCATGCCGTTGACCTTTGGCTGCGCCCGCGCAACGATCGCCCGGCGGGCAGGGGAATACCATGAATCCGGTCAAGGGCATCGCGCTGAAACTGTGTTCGGTGCTGATCTTCATCGTCATGTCGGCGATCATCAAGGCGACGGCGGCGCATATCCCGGCGGGCGAGGCGGTGTTCTTCCGGTCGCTGTTTGCCATTCCGGTCATTCTGGGCTGGCTGTGGCTGCGCGGCGATCTGTCCACCGGGCTGCGGGTCAACAACCCGATGGGGCATTTCTGGCGCGGGTTGGTGGGCACGTCGGCGATGGGGTTTGGCTTTGCCAGCCTCGGATTCCTGCCGCTGCCCGAGGTGACGGCGATCGGCTATGCTGCGCCGCTGCTGGTGGTGATCTTTGCCGCGATGTTTCTGGGCGAAGAGGTGCGGGCGTTTCGGCTTGGTGCGGTGGCGCTGGGCATGGTCGGCGTGTTGATCATCCTGACGCCGCGCCTGACGCTGTTGCAGGCCGATGTGGTCAGCCGCACGGCGGCGCTGGGCGCGATGCTGGTGCTGGTGTCCGCCCTGTTTGCCGCGCTGGCGCAGATCCATGTGCGCAAACTGGTGCAGACGGAACAGACATCGGCCATCGTGTTCTTCTTTTCGCTGACCGCGACGGGGCTGTCGCTGTTGACGCTGCCGTTCGGGTGGGCGGTGCCCACGGCGGAACAGGCGGGTCTGCTGGTGGCAGCCGGCATTCTGGGCGGTTTCGGGCAGATCTTCCTGACGCAAGCCTATCGGTTTGCCGATGCATCGGTGGTGGCGCCGTTCGATTATGCGTCGATGCTGTTTGCGGTGCTGATCGGCTATTTCGTGTTTGACGAGGTGCCGACGGGGCAGACCCTGCTGGGCGGCGGCATCGTCATGCTGGCGGGGGTGGCGATCATCCTGCGCGAGCACGCGCTGGGGCTGAAACGGGAAAAGGCCCGGCAGACGATGACACCGCAAGGTTAAAGCCGGTCGGTGACGGCCCGCGCGGCATAGGCAAAGGGCATGGCGACGCGGCGGAACCGGCCCAGCGGGATGCGCGGCGGGGCATCCCGCATCAGCGCTGGATAAAGCGGCGGGGTTTCACCACGCGCAAGGTCCGCAAGGATCGTGCCCGCGAATGTGGCCATCGCGACGCCGTTGCCATGATAGCTGATCGCGGTCCACACATGGTCCAGCCCCGGCACCGGCCCGACAAAGGGCGCGCCGTGGGCTGCCAGCGACACCATGCCGGACCAGTCCCATGGCGTGTCCACGCCGCGCCACATCGGAAACATCCGGTCGAAATGCGCTCGGGTCTGCCCCGCCATCGCGCGGTCGGCTGCAGGTGACGACAGCACGCCGCCGCGCATCCCGAACATGAACCGGCCATCGGGCAACAAGCGGAAATAGTGCAGCAGGCTGCGGGTGTCATAGGCCATCTGGTCGCTGTACCAGCCGGCCTGCCGTTCCGCGGGCGTCAGCACGCGGGTCATGATCACGTTCGACTGCGCCGGCATGAACCGCGATGCCAGCCAGGGCGGCAGATCCTCGGCGGAATAGCCGTTGGTGGCGATGATCAGCTTGGCGGCCGTGATGGTGCCGTGCGGGGTGTGCAGCACATGCGGTGACCCTGTGTCGATGCGGGTGACCGGGGTCTGTCCCAGAACCACCGCGCCGGCCTGTTGTGCGGCGCGCAAAAGACCGCGCAGATAGCGGCGGGGATGCAGGCCGAACCCCAAGGGAATGGTCAGGCCGCCATGCCAAGGCCCGGCCATGCCGCGCGCGGCCAGATCGGCGGGGTCGTGCAGGGTGGGCGTGATGCCGTAATCGGTGGCAACCTCGGTGGCGTGCGTGGTCAGGTCGCGCATGGCGCGCGGCGAATGGGCGAGGATGGTTTCGCCATCGGAATGGCGCTGCGCGTCGATGGCGTGGTTGTCCAGCAGGCCCGCCACCGTGTCGATCGCGCGCCTTTCCGCGCGGCGCCAATCGGCCAGACCCTGTGCGCCGTGGCGTTTGGCGATGTCGGATGACCCCAACCGCGCCCCGCCCAGACAGCAGAAGCCGCCATTGCGGCCCGAAGCGCCGTGTCCGGG
>JBGSJU010000180.1:0-16537 GCA_041741655.1 Rhodobacterales bacterium | reverse complement strand
GGCCCCAGCAGCGGTGGCGGCGATCGCCTGCGCTTCGGCATGGGCCTCTTCGACCCGCTTGGCGGCCAGCCGCACCGCGTTGTCGGTCTTTGCCATCGCGGTCGCCAGTTCGGCGGCCAGCGTCTGTTCCCGCACTTCGCGGTCCTTGCCGATCTCTGTCAGCCGTACTTCGCGCTCGCGCGAAATCCGCGCGGTTTCACGCCGCTTTTCCGATGCCGCCTGTTCTTCGGCGGTTTCCGCCACCGACCGCGAGCGCGCGATCTCGATCTCGCGCTGCTGGGTGATCATGGCTTCTTCTTCTTCGCGGCTGATGATCAGCTTGCGCTTCGTCGCGTCCAGCTGGCTTTGCCGCACGGCCACCTCGGCATCCGCCTCGATCGACGCACGCTCCTTCTTGTTCACCGCGATGATTTCGGCCAGCCGGCGCATCCCCAGCGCGTTGAAGGCGTTGTTTTCATCCAGCGCGTGAAACGGCGTCTGGTCGATCCGGGTCAGCGATACCGATTCCAGCAAGAGCCCGTTCTGCGCCAGATTTTCCGACAGCACCTCTGACACCGCCCGCGCATAGCCCGCGCGGTTGTCCTGCAAATCGTCCATGGTGTAGCGCGCCGCGACCGACAGCATGGCATCGACCAGCTTGCCATCAAGGATTTCGGCCAGATCGGCTGAGCGGAAGGACTTGCCCGCCAGCGCCTGCGCCGCCGTGGCCACGCCTTCTGCGGTGGCGCGCACGCGCACGTAGAATTCCGCCCCCACATCGACCCGCAGGCGATCCTTTGTGATGATGGATTTCGGCCCCAGCCGTTCGATTTCCAGCTTGGTGGTCCGCATGTTCACCTCGGACACCTTGTGCAGGAACGGCAGGGCGATGCAGCCGCCATCCAGCACGACCCGCTGGCCGCCTGCCCCCGTCCGCACCAGGCTGATCTCGCGCGTCGCCTTGCGGTAGTAGCGGTTCAGGAACAGGATCCCCAGCACCAAGACGATCAGAAGGATGATCAGGCCTACGAACACCGACATCAGACACGCCTCCGCTCTCGATCGGCCGCGAGTCCACAGACCGCCGCACCGAACTGTTTCGTTCACCAAAAACGGGAATCGAACACTTGTTAAGTTGCGTTGACGCTACGTGCGGCGGGGAAAAACTGTCAATGACCATTTCAACGATGCACGCGTCCGGCACAGAAAAGCGTCATGTCCGCATGAAAGCCAATTTTCAGCCTATTCGTTAGGCACAGCAGCGCCCGGCGCCGGAACGACCGCCCGTTGTGTGATCATCAGGCCGGGTCGTCGCCCATCGCGCTCTCCACCGCGATCCGCACGCCTGCGATCATGTCGTCCAGGTGCATCGAGGCGTAATCGGCGCGCTGATGCGCCTCCAGCACACCGTCGCGGGCGATCTGGTCCTGCAATTCGGCGACCTGCGCCGGCAGGTAGGGTAGATGCATGAAGCCCGCGCGCGCGTCCGGGTGGTGCTGCGCGCAATGATGCAGCGCGATGTAGGCCGTGGCATTGCACAGATAGGTGCCGGCACTGCCCGATTGCCGACAGGGCAACCCGGTCGCCCGGATCGCGGCCTGCATCCGGTCGGAAGGCAAGGTGGTCAGGTAGCCGTCAGGCCCGCTGTCGATCACCTTGCCATTCTGGCGATGCGCGGCAGCGTCGGGCAGTTCGAACCACGACCAGTTGGCCGCCATCCGTTCGATCCGCAGCATCGCCTCACCCGGCCACAGCCCCAGCGACAGGATGACCCGCGGCCGCAGGTCGTCGATCAGCGCGGGCAGCATGCTGCACACCGCCCGGAAATCGACCGGCAGGACGTGCCCATGGATCGTGTCACGACCGATCTTCAGGCCATCCAGCGCCTGCGCGACACGTTCGGACGGATTGGCGCTGCGCCCGCCATAGCCTTGAAAGCCGGTCACAAGGATCATTCCGGTGGTCCTTTCCATTCGCAGCAGGCGCGCACGCCGTCAGGTCACGCCCATGCCAAGGCGCATCGTGATCGCGCGCGATGGCATTTTCCGGCAATGTTACCGCCGAACACGCCAAGCCGTCACGAGGGTGTGCAGGCCGGCGCATCCAGAATCCGTCATGGCTGCGCTACAGGCAGGCCTGAAACAGCGCGCGGCTGTTCTCGCGCGTCATCGCCACCGGATTGCCGCCGCAGGACGGGTCCTCCAACGCCATCTCGGTCAGAGTGTCCAGATCGGGGTTCGTTACCCCCAGCGCCGTCAGGTTCTGCGGGATGTCCAGCGTGGCGCGCAGGTCCATCACCGCCGCGCGGAACCCGTCAAAGCCGGGCGGCAGCCCGATGTAGGCGGCGGCCGCCGCGATGCGGTCTGCGATCGCCGCACGATTCATGTCCAGCACCATCGGCATGACCACGGCATTCGTGGTGCCGTGATGGGTGTTGTAGACCGCACCGATGGGGTGCGACAGCGCATGGATCGCGCCCAGCCCCTTCTGGAACGCCACCGCACCCATTGCCGCTGCCGACATCATATGCGCACGCGCCATCAGGTTGTCGGGCTGCGCGTGCACGAGGGGCAGATTTTCGAACACCAGCCGCATGCCTTCCAGCGCGATGCCCTGCGACATCGGGTGATAGAAGGGGGAACAATACGCCTCCAGACAATGCGCCAGCGCATCCATGCCGGTGCCGGCGGTGATGAATTTCGGCATGCCGACCGTCAGGGCCGGATCGCAGATCGTGACCTTTGGCATCAGGGACGGGTGAAAGATGATCTTTTTCTTGTGGGTGGCCGAATTGGTCAGAACGCCCGCGCGCCCCACCTCGGACCCGGTGCCTGCGGTGGTTGGCACCGCGATGACGGGTGCAATGACCGACGCATCGGCACGGGTATACCAGTCGTCCACATCCTCCAGATCCCAGACGCTGAGCCCCGAGCGCTGATGCGCCATCAAGGCGATCATCTTGCCCAGATCCAGCGCCGAACCGCCGCCAAAGGCCACGATCCCGTCATGACCGCCCGCCTTGTAGGCGGCGATACCGTCCAGCATGTTGGCCTCGGTCGGATTGGCATCGACGCCACTGAACATGGCGCGCCCAAGGCCGCCGGCCTCCAGCCCATCCAGCGCCTGTGCGGTGATCGGCAAGGTGGCCAGCGCACGGTCGGTGACCAGCAGGGGACGGTGGATGCCCGCCCCCTTGCAATGGTCCGCCAGTTCGCCGATCCGGCCCACGCCAAACTTGATCGCGGTCGGATAGGACCAGTTGCGGTTCGGCACGTTCATTTCGTCACCTTTTTCATGTGATAGGATTTCGGCCGCGTGACCGATTGATAGCCCAGCGCCGACAGCGCGGCGCCGCGCCCGGTGTCCTTGCACCCGGTCCAGCAGAGCGCCGGGTCCAGATAATCGCAGCGGTTCATGAACACGGTACCAGTCTGCACCTGCGCGCCGATGTCGGCGGCGGCCTCAGCGTCCTGCGTCCAGATCGAACAGGTCAGGCCATAGGGCGAATCGTTCATCAGCGCGATGGCCTCTGCATCGTCACGCACCTTCATGATGCCGACAACGGGGCCAAAGCTTTCTTCTCGCATCACGCGCATTGTGTGATCCACGTTCACAAGGATCTGCGGGGCCAGATAGGCGCCGCCGTCATCCGCCGGGAACAGCGCTGGGTCGATCAGGGGCACGGCGCCCGCCGCGACGGCTTCCGCGATCTGGTCGCGCACGGTGCGGGCAAAGCGCACATGCGCCATCGGACCGATGGTCGTGGAGGCGTCGAACGGGTTGCCCAGCTTCAGCGCCGAAACCCAGGCGACCGCCTTTTCGACAAACACGTCATACAGGCTTTCGTGGACATAAATCCGTTCGATCCCGCAGCAGCACTGGCCTGCGTTGAACATCGCACCGTCCATCAGGCTATCGACCGCCGCATCAAGGTCGGCATCCGCACGGACATAGCCGGGGTCCTTGCCGCCCAGTTCCAGCCCGGTGCCGGTGAACGTGCCCGCCGCAGCGCGTTCGATCGCCACACCGCCCGCGACGGACCCGGTAAAGTTCACGAACCCGAACGACCGCGCGGCAATCAGCGCCTCGGTGGTGGCATGGTCCAGCGCGACGTTCTGGAACACCTCGGCCGGCACGCCGCCCGTATGGAACGCCTCGGCCAGCCGTTCCCCCACCAGCAGCGTCTGCGACGCGTGTTTCAGCACCACAGCATTCCCGGCGATCAGCGCCGGGACAATCGTGTTGATGGCGGTCAGGTACGGGTAATTCCACGGCGCGATCACCAGCACCACGCCAACCGGTTCGCGGGTCACATAGCGGCGGAAGCGGTCGCCGTCCTCGACCATCACGGGCGCCAGCGTCTGCGCCGCGATACCGGCCATGTAATCGGTTCGTTCATTCACCCCGCCGAATTCACCGCCATAGCGGGTCGGTCGGCCCATCTGCCAGGCCAGTTCCTCGACGATCCGTGCCTTGTCCGCGTTCAGCGCGGCCACCCCCGCCTTGACCGCCGCGATGCGGGTGTCCAGCGGCATCGCCGCCCAATCACGTTGTGCGGCCTTGGCGCGCGCCACAACAGCCTGCGCCGCGTCCAGCGGGAGCGCGGGCCGTTCGGCATAGACCCGCCCGTCTACCGGCGAGATACATTGGATCATCTTCGTCATGTCGGTCACCTTTTGCGCCCCGTTTTCTTGCGCCCCGTTTTTTGCGACCCGTGGGCGGTCTTGTCGTCAGGCCTGTTCCAGCCCGCGCTTGCGTTCGAAATCCGTCACCACGCGGTCATTTGCGCTGATTTCCCAGCGCGCCGCGTGCACGTAATGGTCCACCACCCCGTCGCCCAGTGCCATGCGCAGCCAAGGGGAGGCCTGCGCCAGATCAGCAGCCTCGCGCAAGGTGGCGGGGATATCACGCAGGCCCTCCGCACTGTATCCGTCGCCCCGGAGTTCGGGTTCCAGCGTCAGCCCCTGTTCAATGCCGTCCAACCCGGCGGCCAACAGGGCCGCGCAGGCGGTATAAGGGTTCAGGTCGGACCCGCCGATGCGGCATTCCACGCGCACGGCCTTGGTCCCGGTGCCGCAGACGCGGAACCCGGCGGTGCGGTTGTCCGCCGACCAGACCGCCTTGGTAGGGGCGAACATGCCGACGCAGAACCGTTTGTAGCTGTTGACATAGGGTGCCAGGAACAGCGTGATCTCGCGCGCATGGGCCAGTTGCCCGGCGAGAAACTGTTTCATCAGCATCGACATGCCGTGGGGGTCGGCCGTGTCCTGAAACGCCGCCTGCCCGTCCGACGTCCACAGCGACTGGTGGACGTGGGCAGATGACCCGGCCTTCTGGTGGTCATACTTTGCCATGAAGGTCACGGATTTCCCATGCGCATGGGCGATTTCCTTGGTCGCGGTCTTGATGATCGCGTGCTGGTCGGCGGTGGTCAGGGCGTCCGCATAGCGCACGTTGACCTCGGCCTGCCCGGCGTCTGCTTCGCCCTTGGTATTCTCGACCGCGATCCCGGCGCCATACAACCCGTTGCGCAGCGCCCGCATCAGCGGTTCTTCCTTGGCGGTCTGGAAGATGTGGTAATCCTCGTTATAGCCTCCTATTGGCGTCAGCCCTTCGGTGCCTGCGTCGCGCAGACGGGCATAGCTGTCCTCGAACACATAGAATTCCAGTTCCGTCGCCATCATCGCGTCGAACCCCAGCGCGCGGGCGCGGGCGATCTGACGTTTCAGGATGGCGCGCGGGGAAACCGCGATCTCGGCGTGGGTGTGATGGTCCAGCAGATCACACAGCACCAGCGCCGTTGCGGGCGCCCAAGGCGTGCGGCGCAGCGTGGCAAGGTCCGGTTTCATCACGTAATCGCCGTAGCCCTGTGCCCAGCTGGCACTGGCGAAACCGGGCACCGGGGTCATCCCCATGTCCACGGTCAACAGATAGTTGCAGCAATGGGTTTCTTCCCAGCCGTGATGCAGGAAATGCGCGGCGTGAAACCGCTTGCCCATCAGGCGGCCCTGCATGTCGACTGCCGCGACCACCACGGTGTCGATCTCACCTGCCGCAACGGCGGCGGCCAGGGTTTGCATCGTCAATAGTCCGGACATCGTCATCCTCATCCCGGCGGGCCGGCGCCTGCCGCATCATTCCGCTCCTGGGTAACAGGCGTGCCATCGGGCAAAGGGGCGCGCAAGGGGTGAACCCCGCGCGCCTCAATCACGAATACTGGCCCGATCACGAATACCGGTAGGGGCGTCCGGCCTTGTCCATCGCGGCGTTGTAGTCCTTGAATATCTGCACGACCTTTGCCTTGACCGCGCTTTCGGCACCGATCTCGTCCCAGAACGCGCGCGATGCGGTTTCCACGGTCGCCCATTCCGCGTCCGGTATGGCGGTCAGCGCCAGTTTGGTGCCCTCGGTGCGGAAACGCGCCTCGCCGGCCCAATACCAGTGCTGGCGATAGTAATGCGATTGTTCGAAACAGGTGGTCACCAGCGCCTGCAACTTGGGCGACAATTCGTTCCAGCGGTCCATGTTGGCAAAGAAATGCCCGATCCACGCGCCCGAGATGTTGTTGGTCAGGAAGTGGCTGGTCACATCGGCCCAGCCCACGGTGTAGGCCTCAGTCGCGCCGCACCAGGCGACGCCGTCGATTTCCTTGGTCTGCAGCGCGATCTGCACATCTTCCCACGGCACGGTCACCGGCACCACGCCGAACTGCGCCAGAAACCGCCCGGCGGTCGGGAAGGTGAACACCCGCTTGCCCTTCAGGTCCGCAAGGCTTGTGATGGGCGAGGAGGTGATGAAATGACAGGGATCCCAGCTGCCCGCCGAGATGTGTTTGACGCCGACTTTGGCATATTCTTCACCCCAGATCTGGTTCAGGCCCCAGTTGCTGAACAGCGCCGGCACGTCCAGCGAATAGCGGCTGGCCAGCGGGAAATAGCCGCCGAACACTGTCACCTCGGTGGGGGACGCCATGCTGTCATCGTCGGACTGCACTGCGTCGATGGTGCCGCGTTGCATCGCCTGAAACAACTCGCCCGTCGGCACCAGCTGGTCGGCGTAATACAGGTCGATCTGCATCTCGTCACCGGCCATGGCGTTGAACAGGTCCACGGCGGGCTTGACCACGAACTCGCCCAGCGCCGACCCGGCATAGGTCTGCAAACGCCAGCGCAGCGTGGATTGCGAATGCACCGCAGGGGCGGCCAGCGCGGCGGCACCGGCCATCGCGCTGGTGGTCAGAAACTTGCGTCTTGAAGTCGTCATCGTCTTTTTCTCCGTTGGGTTGGCGTCTTTTGGTTCACGTTTTCAGGGGTTCTTTCGGGTGTATCCTGTCACTTCATCAGCACGCCGGGCAGCCACAGCGCGATCTGCGGAAAGGCCATGATCAGGCCGAGTCCGAAGATCATCACCGCCACGAACGGCACAATCGACCGATAAATGTCGCTGAGGGACACGGCATCCGGGGCCATCGCGCGCATCAGGAACAGGTTATAGCCAAAGGGCGGCGTCATGTAGGCGATCTGGCAGGTGATGGTGTATAGCACGCCATACCACACCAGATCGAAATCCAGCGCCCCGACAATGGGGATATACAGCGGCGCCACGATCACCAGCATCGCGGTATCGTCCAGAAACATCCCCATCAGGATAAAGCTGAGCTGCATCAGGATCAGCACCTGCCAGCGGTTCAGGCCCATATCCTCCAGGAACAGTTGCCGCACGAAATCGACCGCACGCAGCCCGTCAAAAATTGCGCCAAAGGCCAGCGCTGCCAGAATGATCCACAAGAACATGCAACTGACCGACAGGGTCTGGCGCAGGCAGGTTTCCCACACCGCCGCCGTCATGCGGCCCTTGGCCCACGACACCGCGACCGCCGCCAGAGCCCCGATCACCGAGGATTCGACCAGCCGCGTGTAGCCCATCACAAAAGGCACCATCATGATCATGAAAATGCCCAGCGGCAGCACGCCCGCCAGCAGCAAGCGGTATTTCTCGGCCCGCGGGACCTCGGCGCGTTCCGTCTCCGACATTGCGGGGCCCAGCGCCGGGTTGATGCGGCAGCGCAGCCAGATGTAGATGATGAAGAGGGCCGCCATCATCAGCCCCGGCAGGATGCCAGCCAGCCACAGGTCCACCACCGGCTGGCGCGCGATCATGGCATACAGCACCATCACCACCGACGGCGGGATCAGGATACCCAGGCTCGACCCCGCCTGAATGACTCCGGTAACCATCAGCTTGTCATAGTTGCGCTTCAACAGTTCCGGAAGCGCGATGGTTGCACCGATGGCCATGCCCGCAACAGACAGGCCATTCATGGCCGAAATCAGCACCATCAACAGGATGGTGCCAATCGCGAGCCCCCCCGGCACCGGCCCGAACCAGATGTGGAACATCCGGTACAGATCATCGGCCAGCCGCGATTCCGACAGCACATAACCCATGAAGATGAACATCGGCAGGGTGATCAGCGGGAACCAGTTCATCACCTTGAAGGATTGCGCAAAGGCCATGTCGAACCCGCCCCGGTCGCCCCAGACCATCAGCGCAGCCACCACCGCCACAAAGCCGATCACGCCGAACATGCGCTGCCCGGTCAGCATCAGCAAAAGCAGCGAGATGAACATCAGGAAGGCGATCCACTCGGTGGCCATCAGATCACCTTGCCGCGCAGGCGCGCGATGTCACGGATCAGGAACACCGTGCATTGCAGCAACATCATCACGATGCCCAGCACCATCACCGCCTTGACCGGCACCATATAGGGCCGCCACAGCCCGCGCCGCCGCTCGCCGGTCTCAACGGCGTATTGCAGGCTTTCCCAGCCACCCCACAGCAGCACGCCCAGATAGAACAGCAGCGTGCCAATGGTGGCCACATCGACCAGCGCGCGCGTGCGGTCGGACCAGCGCGCATAGAACAGGTCCATCCGCACCGCCGACCCCAGTTGCAGCGCATAGGCCCCGCCGATCATGAAATAGCCCATCAGCAGGAACTGCGCCATTTCATCGGTCCAGATCGGCGGCGTGCCCGCGCCGCGCATCACAGCCCCATACAGCATCACCGCCATCAGCGCGATCAGCCCATACATCGCGCCCCGGCCCATGATCCGGTTGAACCGCTCGACCCAGCGGACATAGGCAATTAATGCCGCCGTCATCAGGACAACCCCATCGCGGCGCAGGCGCGCCGGGGCCGCACAGCCGCCGCAATCCCGGCTGCGCCAACAAGCCGGGCGGCCTGCCTGGGATTTGGCACAAAATCACGCCAACGCGACGGGCCAGAGGCGGGTCGCAACACTGCAGAAGACATGAGAAACCTCGATGTGTTGGGTGACCGTCGGGCATTGGTCCCGAAACTGTCAAGGTGTTTTAAGTCTGGAAATTCCGGCATGAACCCAAAACGTTGCCTGCGGCGGTTTCGCGGGCAAGGGCATTGTGCAGGGCCGCCGGCAGGAACAGCCATGGCGTGTGTCGGCCCCGGCAACCGACACCAAGCCGCAGCCAGCAGCCGGATCAGCGTCCGATCACGGCCGCACCTTCAGCCGGGGCGCAGGCAAGCGCCGGATGCTTGCCCGGAACTCTGCCCGGAACTGCACCCAGAGCCACGCCTGTCTGACCTGACCGGGGCGTGAAAGGCTTACGTGCCAGCGCGGTCAATCGGAGGACGCCGCCCGCCGAAGTACAACGCTGCGTCTCAAAGTACTGGCCGGAACCGGACCGAAAGCCGCGCGCAGGCCCGTCAACGTCAGCCCGTGAATGTCAACCTGTGAACGTCGGACGAACGCGGCGCCGGTACTGCGCGGCACGCTCTGCAGACTGACACCCCGAACATGGTCTTCACGAAGTCGATCATCTCGCGGCACCGTTCCGGGGCCAAAGCTTTTTTCGGATCACCGCGGTCTGCATTTCCTTGTCGAGGCTGAGATTTGCCACAAGCCGACGCATACGCGCGTTCCCCTCCTCGAGCTGCTTCAGCCTGCGGACCTCCGAGGGCATCAGCCCGCCATAGACCTTCTTCCAGCGATAGAAGGTCGCTTGGCTCACACCCTTCTTGCGGCACACCTCCTCGATGGATGTGCCCGCTTCAGCCTGCTGCAAGGCGAACGCGATCTGCTGCTCGGTGAACTTCGATTACTTCATCGGCTATGCACGTCGCACGACGTGGCGCGTTCACCCGCCGACGCTGGTCCGGCCCGATCCGGCGCTGCCAAACCCACCGCGCGACACGACTGTTGCCTTCGTCATCGGTGGCTTGCCGAGGGTCGTCGGTGCCTTGGTGAATTGCGCGGCGGACAGTTTTCCGGTGCCCGAATTCGTCTGGTAGGTGCTGGTTCCGGTGGCATTGGTGAACTTGCCATCGCTGGTCTTGTACAGGGGTTGCACCGCCGGGGCCGCCGTAGCGCCGCGCGACATCATGTTGCCGATCAGATAGCCAGCCAGCAACGGCATGAAGATGCCGCTGCCACCGGACGTGCCGGTGACCTGCTGCTCGTCGCCGCACGCGCCGACACCGTGCTGTTCCTCGCAGACTTCCTTGCTGTCATAGCGCGGCGCGGTTTCGGCTTGCAGCTGTTGCGCTGCCGCAAAGGCCACGTTGCAATCCTGCGCCGAGAACGCGCCACCCGCCGTTGCCGCATCCGTGCAGCTTTGCAGGTCGGGAAAGGCGGCGGCGTCCACTTCTTCGTCGCGGCAGCCAGCCAAGGCAAATGCGGCAGCGCCCACAATGAACAGGGCAACGGTGCGGGAGCGTTTGGGAGTGGTCTGGGTCATGCTGCGGCCTTTCGATCAGTCGCGAATATAATGCGGTTTGAACCGCGACAGGTCTTGCGTGATGCGCGACCGGTCGTCGCGGATGCCTATGCCCGCGCAGGTATGCCCGACGACCCACGCGCCGATCACGGGGCGGAATCCGTCAAACACCGGCAACGGGTGATAGGCCTGCACGATTTTTGGATGCACCGCGTAGCTGTCGTTGGGCGATGCTTCTGTCACCGCGCCGTTTTCGACGATGGCGATTGACGCACCCTCGCGCGAAAACAGCGGCTTTGTCACATGGCCCGCCTGCAGCTGCGGGGCCGCCCGGCCGAAGGCCGCCGCGACAGACGGCAGGGCCGCACCGTTGCCCGCCAAAGCGTCGCGCACGTCGGTTTCGAAAAAGGCCGGCAGCAGGTTGGGGTGACCCTCGAACATCTGCCACAGCACCGGCAGCACGCCCTTGTTGGACAGCACGGCCTTCCAGGCCGGTTCCAGAAACACGCAGCCCGCGGTGGCCAGATGCTGCGCGAACGGGTCGCGCAACAGATCCTCCCACGGGTAGAGCTTCATCAGAATGCCCATCACACGGTCCTCGGCATCGGTGAAGTTGCCGTCCTCGCTGATGCCGATCTGCGCCAGATCGGTGAAATGCGCGCCCAGTCCGGCGTCCCGCGCGGCCCAGGCCAAGCTCTCGATCGTGGCGTAATCCTCGGCATTCTTGGCGACAGCGGCAAAATGCAGATCGGTGTTGGCCGCAAACAGCGCACCAAAGCGTGCCACCAGCGCCTCGTGGATGCCGTTGAACTGGTCGTCGGTCGGGGCCAACACGCCGCGCGCGATCTGGTCTTCCAGCCATTTCCACTGAAACGATGCGCTTTCATACAGCGACGTGGGCGTGTCGGCGTTGTATTCCAACAGCTTCGCTGGCCCCGCGCCGTCATAGGCCAGATCGAAACGACCAAAGATTTCGGGCTCGCCGCGTTGCCAACTTGTCGCGACCAGATCCTGATGCTGGGCGGGAATGCCCAGCCTGGTCATCAACGCCTCGCTTTGCACGATGGCGGCGGCGGCTTCGCGGCACATGGCATGGAGTTCGGTCGCCGGGTCTTCGAGGTCGTGCTCGATCTGGGCCAGCGTGAATTCATAGGCCGAGCTCTCGTCCCAATACGGCTCGCCATGCATTTCGACGAAGTTGAACCCGACCTCAGCCGCCTGCTTCCGCCAGTCATCGCGTTCGGGTAGTTGGTGCTTTTGCATAGGGCCCACTCTGCATTCCCGAGTGGATGTAGTCACTGAAGGCGCATTCGGCCATAGCCGACATCTGCCTTTCGGATCGACGTTCAGGCTAAACGGTAAGGCGCACCGTCAGATCAACCGTCTGACGGGGGACTTCTTTGCGAGATCCATTGGCCGACCGCAGGAGTGATGGGCAGACATCAATGTTCATCCCTAAAGGGGGTGTCAGGCGTGAGGGGGCGTCAAAACTTGCGGTTTACTGTGCCGATGTGACAGGAACCGAGGCGGTTCGAGATCTGGCGGATGTGGATTGCCAGTGTCTGGCCGGGGCCAAATCTCTCGAACCAACAGTCCTTAAAGAACCTCCATGGCACCCTTGGCATCTCGACCGGGGGGCTTGCCGAATTTCCGCCGGTAATCGCGGCTGAAATGGGTCGGGCTTTCGTAGCCGTTTGCATAGGCCGCTTCGGTCACGCTTTGGCCCCGGTCGGTGAGCAGCGTCCGGGCGGCGATCAGACGCAGATCCTTTTGGTATTGCAGCGGGGTCGTGCCGGTGATCACCTTGAAATGCTGGTGAAACGACGTGGCACTCATGCCTGCGGTTCTGGCAAGTTCCGGCAGGCTGAGTGGCGCGCGGAAGTCGCGGCGGAGGCGGAGAATGGCCTTGGCAATCCGGCTGGCGTGGCTGTCCACGACCAGCAGCCTGCGCAGCATCGCCCCTGCCGGCGACAGCAGCAGGCGGTAGTGTATCTCGCGCAGGATTGACGGTCCCAGAACCTGCGCATCAAGCGGGTTATCCATCAGGTCGAAATAGCGTTCGAGCGCGCCAAGCAGCGCCGGTTCCGCCCGTCCGGTCGCAAGGGATCGGCCATCGGGATCGGGCAGGGCGATATCGGCCAGTTGATCCCGCAGTCCGCGCACGAGGTCCAGATCGAGTGTCAGGATCACCGCAAGATAGGGGTCCTGCGGGCTGGCAAGGGTAATCCGCGACTGGACAGGCAGGTGATGGCTGACCAGCAAGACATCGCCCGGCCCCAGATCGGCATACTGATCACCGATGGAAGTTTCCCTTCGCCCTTGCAGGATCAGGCAGATGACAGGGTTGTAGACAACCGCTTCATGATCGCTAAGCGATTCTCGGCACAGCACGGTCAGGCCGGGCAGGTTTCGATCCGCTTCCGCCGGCTTCTGCGCATACAGGCGGCTCTGATCGATCAGGCGTGCAAGGTGCATAAGTCCCTCCTGTGCCTGAAGCCATAGCAGGTCTGTTTGCCTCCTGCATCCTTTCCTGCGTGGGTTTGCAGGAATTGGCAGGTTTTCTGCATGTTATGGCAGGCAGACCCTAGGGTGAGCCGCTATTCAGGATGCAGGAAATCCCCTCAGCCAGCGGAAGTGCGCCCCATGTCCTCGATCCAGACCCAGTTTCTCGACCTGACGGCCCGTCACGCCGTTTACGACGCCATCGACCCGAAAGGGGCGCTTGGCGGAAGTGCCGCCGGCAAGGTGGTCTTCATCGCCGGTGCCTCGCGCGGCATCGGCCAGGCAACTGCGGTGGCCTTTGCCCAGGCCGGTGCAAAGGCGGTCTACCTCGCCGCCCGATCCGAAGCCGCCCTAGAGGAAACGCGGGCGCTGGTGCTTGCCGCCAACCCGGAAACCCTGTGCGCGCTGCGCGCCTGCGACGTGACGGTTGCCGCCGACGTCGAGGCCGCCGTCGCGGATTGTCTGGCGCAGTTTGGTGCGCTCGACGTGGCGGATGCGAATGCCGGGTATCTGGGGCCCTGGGTGAAGATCGGCGAGTCCGATCCCGCAGGCTGGTGGTGGAACTGGGAGGTGAACGTGAAGGGCGTGTATCACGTCATCCGCTACACGCTTCCCGCCCTGATCGACTCGGCGCGCCGCCATGCTGCCGAGGGCCGCAGCGGCGGTCATTTGCTGCTGCTGTCGTCGATCGGCGCGCAACTGGTGATGCCGGGGGCGTCGGATTATCAGACCTCGAAACACGCCATCAACCGGCTGTGCGAGTTCGTGCAGGTCGATCATGGCGCGGACGGGATCAAGTGCTTTGCGCTGCACCCGGGCGGCGTTGCGACCGAATTGGGGCTCAACATGCCGGAGGCGATGCACGCCTATCTGGTCGACGACCCGGCGCTCGCAGCAGCATTCTGCGTGTGGCTGTGTTCGGGACAGGCAGACTGGGCCAAGGGCCGCTATCTGAGCGCCACCTGGGATGTCGGCGAACTGACCGCGATGCAGGAGGCGATCGTGACGGATGACCTGCTGGTAAACCGTCTGCGCACGAAGGCGTGATCGGAGCGGCGTGCCGCCGGGTCGGATCGGCTGAGGGATCGGGCTTGGCAGGCGCGGGCAGGATCACCACGTCCTGCCGGGCAGGCCGGAACGCCCCGGCAACACAGGGTTGATCGCCTCGGTGGAGCATGGTGATCAAGGCGACAAAGGCTGGACACCGTTTCACAGGGAGATCGCCCGAATGTGCCCTCACCCGATGCACGGGACAACGGGGACAGGCGCATCGGGTGGAGCGGATCGTTTCCCTGCAGTGGCATTGGGGAAGAAGTCCGCCGCAGGTCCGTGTCTGACTATGGGCTGTCACGCAGGCCCTTGCACTGCGTCAGGTTGGTGTTTCGCCAATCTGGCTGAGCGCTTTTCGCTCGGCAGACTATTCTCCTTCGCCTGCGGCTCCATGCGAACCTGCGTACCAGCGCGCCCCTCGACGATACTGCGCGCGTCCTGCAACCGCCCGATCCCGGCCATCGTGCCACCTGCGCGCACGAAATCGCAGGCAGCGGTGATTTTCGGGCCCATCGAGCCTGCGGCGAACGTCATTGCGTCCAGCGCATCCGGCGTGATGCTGCCAATTGCGGCCTGATTGGGCCCACCCCAATCGCGGAACACCGCCTCCACATCGGTCAGCATCAAGAGCACGTCAGCGTCCAGAGCCTGCGCCAGCAAGGCCGAGGTGCGGTCCTTGTCGATCACCGCCTCGACGCCCTCCATGTTACCGTCTGCACCACGCACTACCGGAATGCCGCCACCGCCCGCGCAGATCACACAGACCCCGGCCTCGACCAGCAGGCGGATCGGCCTGATACCCAGAATCGCCAACGGCAGCGGCGATGGCACGACTCGGCGCAAGCCGCCCTTGGATTCCTCGACCATCGACCAGCGGTGTTCGGCGCGGATCAGCTTGCCCTCTTCGGCCGAATAGACCGGGCCGATGGGCTTCGTGGGTTGGTCAAAGGCGGGGTCCGCTGGGTCCACCTCCACCCGCGTCAGCAGCGTGGCGCAATCGGTGCCCTTGGGCAACGCGTTCATCAACTCCTGCTCGATCAGATAGCCGATCATGCCCTCCGTCTCGGCCCCCAGAATATCCAGCGGCCACAGCGTCTCCGGCGCGTAGGCCGCAGCCTGCAAGGCCATCAGCCCCACTTGCGGGCCATTTCCATGCGCGACGATGATCTGATGATCGCGTGCAAGGTCGGCCAGCGCCGCCGCAGCGATGCGCACGTTGGTGTGCTGCGCGGCGGCCGTCATTGGCTCGCCGCGTTTCAGCAGGGCATTACCGCCCAGGGCAACCACGATGCGCATCTCAGGCTCCTATCGTGGCAACAAGCACCGCCTTGATCGAATGAAGCCGGTTTTCTGCCTGATCGAACACGACCGACGCTGGGGATTCGAACACCTCGTCGGTGACCTCCATGCAATCGATGCCGTAGGTCTGAAAGATCTTTTCACCGGTCTTGGTGTCGCGGTTGTGGAAGGCCGGAAGGCAATGCAGGAACTTGGTGTGCGGATTGCCTGTCAGGTCCATGACCTTCTGTGAGACCGTGTAGGGCGACAACAACGCGATGCGTTCGGCCCAGACCTCCTCCGGCTCGCCCATCGACACCCAGACATCGGTATAGATGTAGTCGCAACCTTCCATCCCTTCGGCCAGCTTTTCGGTCTGGGTGATGCGGGCACCGCTGGTTTCCGCCAGTTTGCGGCATTGATCCACCAGCACCGCATCCGGCCACAGGCTTTGCGGCCCGCACAGCCGGATATCCATCCCGATCAGGGCTGCACCCACCATCAGGGAGGTTCCCATGTTGCCGCCGGTATCGCCGACGAAACAGAACGCTATGTCGGACAGATGCTTGTGCGTGTATTCGCGCATCGTCATCAGATCGGCGAGGATCTGCGTCGGGTGAAACTCGTCCGTCAGCCCGTTATAGACGGGCACCCCGGCGAACTGCGCCAGAATTTCCGCATCCGCCTGGCCAAAACCCCGATATTCGATGGCATCATAGAACCGGCCCAAGACGCGGGCCGTGTCCTTCATCGTCTCTTTCGTGCCGATATGGCTGCCCGATGGGCCCAGATAGGTGACATGCGCCCCCTGGTCAAAGGCCGCAACTTCGAACGCGCTGCGGGTGCGGGTGCTGTCCTTTTCAAAGATCAGCGCGATGTTCTTGCCCTTGAGAAGCTGCTTTTCGGTGCCGGTGGCTTTCGCCTCTTTCAGGCTCGCACCAAGGCGGAGCAGAAAGCGCATTTCCTCGGGCGAA
>JBGSJU010000179.1:0-1908 GCA_041741655.1 Rhodobacterales bacterium | reverse complement strand
GGCTGGCGCTGATGGCCGAGGCCGCGCATGTGTTGCCCCCCATCGGCGCGCAGGGGCTGAACATGAGCCTTGGCGATCTGCGCGTGCTCTTGGATCTGGCGCAGGCGGCGCCGGACAGGCTGGGCGATGCCGCGATGCTGGACAGCTATCACAGCGCCCGGCACTGGGAGGTCATGGCGCGCATCACCGGCGTCGATCTGCTGAACCGCGCCTCGATGATGTCGGCCCAGCCGTTGCGCGATCTGCGCGCCATGGGTCTGGACGCGATCTATGCGCTGGCCCCGGTGCGCCGCACGATGATGCAACTGGGGCTTGGCGCGCGCGGCTAACGTGGGTTGACGCGCGTCACAAGACCCGGTCAACCACCCGGCTCAGACGTGCCAGCGTGGCGGGCACATCATACAGCTTGTCCAACCCGAACAGGCCCAGCCGGAAGGTGCGGAACCCTTCGGGTTCGTCGCATTGCAACGGCACGCCGGCAGCGATCTGCATGCCTTCAGCCATGAATTTCTTGCCGTTCTGGATTTCGGGATCGGCGGTATAGCTGACCACGACGCCCGGCGCACCAAACCCTTCGGCGGCAACCGACGTGACGCCCTTGGCCGCCAGCATGGCGCGCACGCCATTGCCCAATTCCCATTGCGCGGCCTTCAGCCGGTCAAAGCCATAGGCGCGGGTTTCCAGCATGGTGTCACGGAACGCGGTCAATGCATCGGTGGGCATGGTGGCGTGATAGGCATGCCCGCCATCCTCGTAGGTCTTCATGATCGCGCGCCATTTTTTCAGGTCGATGGCGAAACTGTCCGATGTGGTTTCATCCAACCGCTTGACCGCGCGATCCGACAGCATCACCAGACCGGCGGACGGCGAGGCCGACCAGCCCTTTTGCGGCGCGGAGATCAGCACATCGACGCCCGTCGCCTTCATGTCCACCCAGGCACCGCCCGACGCGATGCAATCCAGCACCATCAGCGCGCCGACGTCATGCGCGGCGTCCGACAGAGCCTTGATGTAGTCATCGGGCAGGATCATCCCGGCGGATGTCTCGACATGCGGCGCGAACACCGCATCGGGACGCGCGGCGTGGATCGCCGCCACGACATCGGCGATCGGCGCGGGGGCAAAGGGCGACGTCACGCCATTGCCGGTCTGCCGCGCCTTGATCACGGTCGTTTCCGCCGTGAACTTGCCCGCGTCGAAAATCTGGCTCCAGCGGAAGGAAAACCAGCCGTTGCGCACGACCAGCGCGCGGCGGCCACCGGCGAACTGGCGCGCGACGGCCTCCATGGCATAGGTGCCGCCCCCGGGGATCACCGCCACCGCATCGGCGTTGTACACCTCTTTCAGCATGGCCGAGATGTCGCGCATCACGCCCTGAAATTTCTGCGACATCGAATTCAGCGACCGGTCGGTGAACACCACCGAAAATTCCAGCAGACCATCGGGATCGACGGTATTCAGCAATGCGGACATGGGCGTCTCCTCTTCCTCTGCGCCAGAACTAGACCGGCAGGTGGGGAAAATCAAAGCCTACCGTGGCATACCGCGACAACGGCTTCGGTTACAAAGGTCCGGGGCGGCGTTCCTCGCTCAACAGCACATTCGCCTCGACCGCGCCCACACCGGGCAGGGTCATGATCCGCCGCCGCAGCACACGTTCGAAATCGGCGATATCGCGGGCCACGACGCGCAGACGGTAATCGTAAAGGCCAAGGATATGTTCCACCGTCTGCACCTCGGGGATCGCAGTCACCGCGCGTTCGAAATCCTCAAGGCTGACGCGGCCTTTGGCGGCCAGTTTCACGCCCAGAAACACCGTGACGCCGAACCCCAGCCGGCCCGCATCCAGCACCGCGCGGCGCCCCGCGATCACGCCCGCCTGTTCCAGCCGCCGGATGCGCCGCCAGC
>JBGSJU010000178.1:0-5576 GCA_041741655.1 Rhodobacterales bacterium | reverse complement strand
CGTCACTTTGGGCGTTGCACTCGCCGGCGACGCGGCGGTGTCCCCTTGCGGCAGGTCCGCCGGATCGGTCTGCGTCACAGGCGCCAGATCGGGCTGGGGTGGCGGGGTCTGGTTCGGGGGCGGCGGCAGGCCGCGCCCCTTGGCATCGCCAAATTGCACGACGCGGCCGCCATCGGCGGTTTCGACCGTATCATGAAACAGATATTCGTCGGCGTCGGGATCACCATCCTCGGCCATGCTGGCCATCGGAGCATCGGCATTGCGCAGGCGGATGGCGGCCTCATCTTCGGCCAAGCGGGCCGCCAGATCGTCATCCAGCGGCTGCGACAAGGCAACCACATGGGCAATGCCCTGTTCGCGCAGGATTTTCTGCACGCCCTTGATGGTCAGTCCGTCATCATGCAACAGACGCTTGATCCCGCCCAGCAACTGCATGTCTTGCGGACGGTAATACCGCCGGCCGCCGGCGCGTTTCACCGGCTTGATCTGGGGAAACTTGGATTCCCAGAACCGCAGGACATGGGTCGGCCTGTCCAGCCACTCCGCCACTTCGGAAATGGTGCGGAAGGCATCAGGCGACTTGACCATCTAGGGTGCCCCTGTCGCAGCCTTGCCGGCCATCGTCCCTGTCATTTCCGGGGGCCGATGGCAACGCGATCCTTCAGCAGATGCGAAGGCCGGAACGTCAGGACGCGGCGGGGCTGGATCGGAACCTCTTCGCCGGTTTTCGGGTTGCGCCCGACACGGGCCGATTTGTCCCGCACCGAGAAGGTGCCAAAGGACGAAATCTTGACCTGTTCGCCGCGCGACAAGGCATCCGACATGTGGGTCAGCACGCTTTCGACCAGTTGCGCCGAGTCGTTGCGCGACAAACCCACCTCGCGAAAGATCGCTTCGGACAGGTCCATGCGTGTCACGGTCTTTTCACTCATTCTATCCCCCTGTTTTGAGCAGCATAGGGGCGAGGGTTTTTCCGAGTCAATATCAATGACTTGGCGCGCGCCATCAAAGTGGCGGGCGCAGCAGGGGGCAAAGCGCTGCGCGATTACCAGCGCAGGGCGACGGCCCCCCAGGCCAGACCGCCGCCGATGGCCTCGGTGACGATCAACTGGCCCGGTTGCAACTGGCCGCGCGCCTTGCCCACCGACAGCGCCAGCGGGATCGACGCGGCCGAGGTATTGCCGTGGTCCTGCACCGTGACCACCACGTTGTCCATCGGCAGGTTCAGCTTTTTCGCGGTGCCCTGAATGATGCGGATATTGGCCTGATGCGGCACGATCCAGTCCACATCGCCGGCGGTCAACCCGGCCTTGTCCAAGGCGGCATGGGCGGTTTCTGCCAGCTTTTCAACGGCATGGCGGAAGACTTCGGGGCCTTCCATCCGCAGATGGCCGATCGTGCCGGTGGACACGCCACCATCCACATACAACAGATCGCGGAACCGTCCGTCGGAATTCAGGTCGCAGGCCAGAATGCCGCGATCAGACGAGGTGCCCGTGCCGCCACGCGCCTCGAGGATCAGCGCACCCGCGCCATCGCCGAACAGAACGCAGGTGCTGCGGTCGTCCCAGTCCAGCAATTTCGAGAATGTTTCGGCCCCGATCACCATGATGCGGCGCGCCTGACCGGCGATGATCAGCGCGTTGGCCTGTGCCAGCGCAAAGATGAACCCGGCGCAGACCGCCTGCACATCAAAGGCAAAGCCGCGCGTCATGCCAAGCCGGTCCTGCACCATGGTCGCGGCGGACGGAAAGGTCAGATCGGCGGTCGAGGTGGCGAGGATGATCGCGTCCAGATCATTCGCGCCCAACCCGGCATCGGCCAGCGCGGCCTTGGCCGCTGCCGTGCCCATGTCCGAGGTCGTCTCGCCCGGTGCCGCGATATGGCGCCGTTCGATCCCCGACCGCGATACGATCCAGTCGTTCGAGGTGTCCAGCCGTTCGGCGAATTCCGCGTTGGGCATTATGCGCGCCGGCAGGTAATGCCCGCATCCGATCACTACCGCGCGTGTCGTCATGCCTGTCGTTCTCCATCCGATCCCGGCAACGCGGGATCCATCTGCGTCAACGGTTGTGCCGAGGCCACGCCCGCGGCCAGCCTTGCGCCAAAACCCGACCGCGCCAACTGGAACGCCAGTTTGACCGCGGCGGATACCCCAAGCGCATCGGCGGCACCATGCGATTTCACCACCGTGCCGTTCAACCCCAGAAACACCCCGCCATTCACTTGCCGCGGGTCGATGCGTTTCTTCAGCCGCTGCAACGAGGTATAGGCCAGCAACGAGGCCAGCCGCGACAGAAACGAATAGGCAAAGGCGGCGCGCAGGAAATCGCCGATCAGGCTGGCGGTGCCTTCGCCGGTCTTAAGGGCGATATTGCCGGTGAACCCATCGGTCACGATCACATCACAGCGGTCGCCGGGGATATCGCCACCTTCGACAAAGCCCACGAACCGGTATTGCCCGGCCGCGGCGTTCTGGGCGATCAGGTCATGGGCAACCTTCAATTCGGCACGGCCCTTGTGTTCTTCGGTGCCGACATTCAACAAACCGACGCGCGGGCTGTCCAGATGCTGCCCGTTGCGGGCATAGGCCGCCCCCATCAGGGCATATTGCAGCAGGTCGCGTTCATCGGCGCGAATGTCGGCCCCCACATCCAGCATGACGTTGAACCCCTGCGGATTGCGCGATGGCCACAGGATCGCGATGGCGGGGCGGTTCACGCCGTCCAGCTTGCGCAGCCGCAGCATCGACAGCGCCATCAAGGCGCCGGTGTTGCCGCAGGACACGCAAACCTCGGCTTCGCCGCTGCGCACGGATTCCAGCGCCGACCACATCGACGTGCCCTTGCCGTGGCGCACCACATGGCTGGGCTTGTCCTGCATGGTGACCACACCCGCCGCATCGCGGATGTCCACGCGGCCCGCCAGATTGCGCCGACGCGCCACCAGCCGTTCCAGTTCATCGCGCGGCCCGTGCAGGATGAAGCCGATGTCGGGGTTCTTTTCTGCGGACCGCGAAATGCCCGCCACCACGGCCGCCGGTCCCTGATCCCCGCCCATCGCATCCACGGAAATCATCGTCCGCGCGGCTACGTCGGGCTGCATCGCGTCTTGCGGCATGGCCATTCTGGCAGCCCCCGTTCCGGAATGGATCAGGCCGCGTCTTCGTCCAGATCGACTTCGTCGGTCGTGGCAACAACCTGACGGTCGTCATAATGCCCGCAGGCGCCGCAGACGTGGTGCGGGCGCTTCAGCTCGCCACAGTTCGGGCATTCGTTGGGGTTCGCGGCAACCAGCGCGTCATGCGCGCGGCGCATGTTGCGACGGGACTTCGAAACTTTGTTCTGTTGGACGGCCATGTCGCAACCTCAGGTGTTGGGGGCGACGATGCCCCGGTTAGTCGGGCCCGGTTTCGCGGGAGTTTTCGGCGCGTCGCGCGCGTGGCGACCCTCGTTCGGATGAGCGCCGGAACATACTGCGATTCCGATCCGTTGCAAGGGGAATTCGCGGCGTGGCCTCGGGCCCGCCAACGCGCCCTCTCAGGTCTCCGGATCGGGATCGGATGGCGCATCCTTGCGCAGCGCCGCCAATGCCGAAAACGGATGCACCCGCGCCGCATCCAGCGGTTCGGCGCCCGGCGGGATCGCCTCCAGCATGCCCAGTTCCGACCCGGCGGCGCGCGGATAGAGGGGCAGCGCCAGCGTCAGCGCCTCCAGCATCACGGCAGCGATGTCGATCACGGCGGGCAGGGGTTCGACGGTGTCATCCGCCGGCATCTCGACCTCGTCCCCCTCGGGCAGGATCGGTGCGGGATCGGCAAGATAATGCCGGCTGACCGGTTCATCGATCCGCGTCGTGACCGGGGCCAGTGTCACCACGCAGGGCTGCACCACGGTTGCCCCCAGCGTGGCCTCCAGCCGCCAGTCGCGCCGGCCATCGGGAATCAGCCGTCCGGCAAAGCGCAGCTTGCGCAATGCATCAAGGCCAAGATCGGTGGCAATCGCCACCAGTTGCGCCCCATCCGGGCGCAGGTCGAACGGGGTTTCGCGCCGCGCGGCCAGATCGGCGACCCGGAAACGCAAGACGGGCAGGGCGGGGTTTGCATCGGTCATGGCATACTCCTGTTGCAGGGCGGGTCCATTCCTGAACAGGTATTCTTGAACAGACGCGGTTCCTTCTGTAAGCCGATAGGCGGCGGGGAACGCCAAGGCAAGGGGACGGGTGATGGCACAGGCTTTGGCACGCAAGGCAGCACGGGGACTGCGCGCCGGTATGGTCGTCGTCCTGATGCTGGCTGCGGCCTGCACGGAACAGTTCCGCAATCACGGCTACGTGCCGTCGGATGCCGAACTGGCCGAGATCACCGTGGGTGTGGACAGCCGCGAAACCGTGCGCAACACTATCGGCGCACCGTCGTCGGGCAGTGTGCTGGAGGGCGGCGATTACTACTATGTCCGTTCACGCGTGCGCCATTATGCCTTCCGCGAGCCCGAGGTGGTGGACCGTCAGGTCGTGGCCGTGTCCTTCACCACATCCGGCACGGTGGCCAATATCGAACGATTCGACCTGTCAAATGGCCAGATCATCCCGCTGTCGCGCCGCGTGACGACGACGACCGTAAGCAACCGCAGCTTCCTGCGGCAGTTGCTGTCGTCGATCGGGCGGATTTCGTCGGGTCAGGCCGTGGAATAGGCCATGCTGCGGACAGGTGCGGCGGCTGTCACGCGGACGTCATGCAGGCGGCGCACACAGGCGTTGGAAATGTAACGGTTGCACGGGTTGTGCGGGGGCGTGTCGCCCCGTCGGAGGAGGCCATGCTGGCACTGTCGCGCGGGCGGTATGTGGCGCGCACCGCGAATACGGACACCGATATTGCGGCGGCGCAAGGGCTGCGACATCTGGCCTTTCACGGCGGTCCGGGACTGGATTGCGATCCGTTCGACGCGATCTGCACCCATATCCTGATCGAGGATGTCCGCAGCAACGCGTTGGTGGCCTGCTTCCGCATCCTGCCCCTGTCGGGCGGGTGCGAAATCAGCCGCAGCTATTCCGCGCAGTATTACAATCTTGCGGCGCTGGAGGGGTTTCAGGGCCGCATGGTGGAAATGGGCCGCTTCTGCATCCATCCCGAGGTGAAGGACCCCGACATCCTGCGCGTCGCGTGGGGGGCGATGACCGCCTATGTGGACGCCAACGGCGTGCAATTGCTGTTCGGCTGTTCGTCGTTCCGCGGCACGGATGCGGATGAATATCTGGATGCCTTTACCGTGCTGCGGCAACGCCATGTCGCGCCGCGCCGCTGGCTGCCGCGGGTAAAGGCGCCGCAGGTGTTCCGCTTTGGCCGCCTGCTGCGCCGCCAGCCTGACGCGAAACTGGCGCAACTGCGGATGCCGCCCCTGTTGCGCACCTATCTGATGATGGGCGGCTGGGTTAGCGATCATGCCGTGGTGGACCGGCAGATGAACACGCTGCACGTCTTCACCGGGCTGGAGATTGCGGCGATCCCCGAAGGCCGCAAGCGGCTGCTGCGCGGGGTCGCAGCGACGCCCGCCTGATTGGGTCTGACCGTGCTTGAC
>JBGSJU010000177.1:0-10180 GCA_041741655.1 Rhodobacterales bacterium | reverse complement strand
GCAGCGGCAAAAGCCGACGCCACTCTGCGGTGCCGGGCACCAGCGTCGCGACCTGCGCGGCGACCGCCGACTGGATCATGCCAAACGCCGGTTCCGGCAACTGCGGCGCCAGCGTCATGGCAAAACTATAGGTGACGGCAGGACCCGCGACGACCAGCGAGGCGCCAGCCGGATTTGCATCGGCCAACAGCACGAACCCCAAACGCAAACTGTCAGACAGACCCAGCGCGGCCGCCACATCCGGGCGCAATGTGCGGTGCGTGACCGACGGCAACCTGACGTCATCATGCCATAATGACAGGTCGGCATCCAACCCGGTGCACCAGCCGACGATCACCACACTATCGCCGAAACGCGCCGCGATATCGACTGTGACGACGGTCTGGACCCCTTCACGCACCGACAGGGCAACCGGGCGATCCTGTGGATTATGCGCAGGCTCCACGGGCGGGGCGGAATTGTCTTTCATGGTTCCGCTCACGATCTGGCTGAATTTCTGCCAGTTCAATCGGTTTCAATAAGGGCCGTTTCAAGGCTACCAAGAACAGGATCAAGAAGATAGGTCATGATTGTCTGGCTTTTTGTGGTCAGCATGACCTGAACCGGCATGCCGGGCAGTGCCTTGGCATCGGGCATCCGCGCGATCTCCTCGGGCAGCATGGTGATCTTGACCTCGTAATAGGCTTCGCGCGTCTGGTCGTCGGTAAACGTATCCGCCGAGACATGCGTGACCTGCCCTTCCAATGGCAGCGTTGACCGATAGCTGTAGGATAGCGGCCGCACCCGGGCTTCGCCGCCTTCCTGCACATCGTCGATGTCCGATGGCCGGATCCGCGCCGTGACCACGATCGGCAGGTCTTGCGGCACGATCTGCATCAACGTGAACCCCGGCGGGATCACGGCCCCAGGCGTATTCAAGGCCAGATCGATCACCCGACCCGCGACCGGTGCGCGCACGCTCAGCCGGTCCTTGATGTCGCGCGCTGCCGTAAGCCGCTGCCGCAGATCATAGATCTGTTCGCGCACGGCTTGCATTTCACCGGCGATTTCGGTCTGGCGATCGCGGCGCACAAGAACGATCCGTTCCCGGGTTTCGGAAATCTGTGCCCGTGCGTCCTGCATCTCGGTTTCGTTGTCACGCAGTTCGGCCAGTATCCGGTTCTCTTCCTGCAGCCTGTCCGTCATGCGGGTCTTGGTGATCAATTTCTGATCGAACAGCGCCTGCATATCCGCCAGTTCACCGCGCAGCAGTTCCAGTTGCCGCTGGATCAACTCGCGCTGTTGCTCGATCCCGCGCATCTGTTCGGTGATCTGCACGATACGCTCCTGCAGAATGGCAACCTGACTTTCATCCAGGCTCTTGTTGGTCTGAAACAGCGCAACCTGTGCATCGACCAGCAAGCGGAAGGTCGGATTGTCGCCGATCACGGCCTTGATTTCATCGGACAGTTCCATGGTCGGCGCATTGCGGGTCTCGGCGATCAACCGGGCTTCGCGGGCCATCGCAGCCACCAGTTCATTGGCCAAAATCCCGTTCTGTGCATTGGCCCGTGTGTCATCCAGCACCGCAAGCAACTGACCCTGTTCGACCAGTTCGCCTTCCTTCACCCGGATGTCCCGGACGATGCCGCCTTCCAGATGCTGCACGCTGCGCAGGTCGCCTTCGACCTGAAACGCCCCCTGACCCACGACAGCACTCTGGATTTCGGCAATCGCCGTCCAGGCGATCAGGGCCGAAAACAACCCGACGCCCCCCAGCATCATCCACGTGATCAGTCCGCCAGTCTGGGTCGGTGGAAAGGCCGTGATGCGTTCCCCGGGCATGCGGTCGGTAAAGCCGACGGCCGTCGTGGCACGTTCGGCCGGAAGGTTGTGCGCGTTGCTCATGCCCCTGCCCTCCCGGTTGCGCCGGGCAGTGCCCCGCCCTGCCGCACCTGTGACGCGCCGTCCCGCAGGAAGGTCACCTTGTCATCCCGCGGGACCGCACCGGCCGCCATGGGGCGTGTTTCGCTGTTGATGATCTCGCGCGCCTTGCCGAACCGCGACAGGCGCCCGCCCTGCATCACGCCGGCATGGGTCATATGACGCAGGATGTTCATCCGGTGGGTCACGACCACAACAACCGCACCTTCCGCGCAGGCATTGTCAACCGCCCGCGCCAGCGCCTCTTCGCCGTCGGGGTCAAGGTTGGCATTGGGTTCATCCAGCACGATCAGCCGTTTGTCGCCGTAAAAGGCGCGGGCCAACCCGATCCGCTGGCGTTGGCCGGCGGACAGCAATTCGCCGCGCAGCCCGACCTCGGCGTTGTAGCCACCCGGCAGCGCGAGGATCAGGTCATGCACCTCGGCCCGCTTGGCGGCGGCCACGATCAGGGACGGGGCGGCATCGGGATCCATCATGGCGATGTTTTCCGCGATCGTGCCGTCAAAGAGTTCGACCCGCTGCGGCAGGTACCCGATATGGCGGCCGATCTGGTCTTGCGGCCAGTCGGTCAGGGCGGCGTCATCGATCCGGACATAGCCGCGCGACAACGGTTGCAGCCCGGCCAAAGCCCGCGCCAACGTGGTTTTCCCGGCGCCGCTGGGTCCGATCAATCCCAGACTGTCGCCGGGGTTCAGGGTGAAACTGACATCGAAGATCAGCGGGCTCTGCCGATCGGGCATCACGACGGTCGCATTCTCGACCGCAACGCGTCCGACCGGTTCGGGCATTTCCATCCGGTGGTTGCCTTCGGCGACAGCGGCCAACAGGGCGTTCAACCGCGCCAGTGCCGCCCGGGCCCCGATCAGTTGCCGCCAACCCGTGATCGACTGTTCGACCGGTCCGGCGGCGCGGGCCAGCAGGATCGACGACGCGATCATCGCGCCGGGCGTCGTTTCGCCCTGCAACACCAGCATGACGCCCGCGCCCAGAATAGCGATCTGCAAGGCGATCCGGGCGGTTCGTGCGGCCGATGACATCACGGCAATGCGGTCAACCGCCTGCGTGCTTGCGGCCATCGCGCCGAACGACAACCGTTTCCAGCGTTCGACCAGTGTGGGGGTTGCGCCCATGGCGCGCACTACATCGGCATTGCGCAACATTTCATCCGCCTTGGCATTCGCGCTGCGCATGTTCTCCGACGCAATCCGTTCGGGTTCCCGACCGGCCAGTTCGCTGGCAATCCCCAGCGCCGCCAGAAGGGCAATGCCGATCAGCGACACGATGCCCAGTACCGGATGGAACATGAAGATGATCGCCACGAACAGAAACGACCATGGCGCATCCAGCAGGGCGATGAATGTCGGGCCAATCACGAACCGGCGCAATTCCTGCAAATCGATGATGGGCTGGGCCCCGCGTCGATCCGTCGCCGACGCCGCCTGAACTAGAACGGTCAACACCATCGGGCCCAGATTTGCCTCCAGCCGGTTGCCCAGCCGCGAGACCAGTTTCTGGCGCAGGGCATCGAACAGGAAGTAGAACATCAGCGCGACAGCCGCCCCCAGCGTGATCACCAGCAAGGTGGACATGCTGCCCGAGGATATCACCCGGGAAAACAGCTGAAGCATGTATAATGGTGCGGTGAGAACCAGCAGGTTCACGAACAGGCTTGCCACGGTGATGGCGCCGATCAGACCCTGCTGGCCTTCAAAAACCTTACGTTGCATAGTGAGTGTCTCCCCCCGGAAATGCACTCGCGTCGGAAAATTAAAACCCTGACCCAGACCCCGTGACACGAGCCGGGGGACCCGGTCTGGTGCCCTGGGCCAGGGCAGGAAATGCCCGGTTTCCAAAATGGCTTGCTTGGACGGAAACCGGACATTTCTTTCGCTTTAAGCTGCGGAGTTATGCAACGTCGTTGCTGTAGCCATCCTTCACGATGATATCGACAGCTTCATACAGGTAGTTGCCATCGGTGTAGTCGTTGATGGTTTCCAGCGAGTCGAAGTTGAACGGTACGGCGCCGGCAGTGATGCCCAGCAGGTTGATGGATGCACCACCGACCTCGATCAGGGTATCGACACCATTGTCCGTGACCGTGGCCGCCGCGTTCAGTGCTTCGAAGGCCGCGGTGTCGGACACGTCATCGCCGCTTTCGTCGGTGATGATGAACGTCACCACATCAGCGTCGTTCAGGAAGTCGAAGTCATAGACGGTGTCATCCCCATCGGTGGACGAGAACGTCTCGCCATCCCAGGTCAACTGGACCACGAACACGTCCTTGTTGTCACCGCCAACGAGATCGTCGTTGCCTTCGCCACCCGTCAGGAAGTCGGCACCGTCGTCACCCGACAGATAGTCATCGCCAGCATCGCCGAACAGGTTGTCGCTGCCGTCGCCGCCATAGATGCTGTCGTCAGCATTGCCACCATGCATGGTGTCCTTGCCGTCGTCACCAAACATGGTGTCGGATTGGTTCCCGCCATCCATGTAATCGCCGCCGGCTCCGCCGTACATCAGGTCCTGATTGGCTTCGCCGTACATGGTGTCGTCGCCATCGTCGCCGCTCATGGTGTCAAGGCCGTTGCCACCATACATCAGGTCGCCGTCCAGGCCGCCCGACATGTAATCAGCGCCGTCATTGCCGTACATCAAGTCCGAACCTTGACCACCCGACATGTTGTCGTCGCCGGCATTGCCGTACATGGTGTCGTTGCCGTTGTCGCCCGACATGGTGTCGTTGCCTTCGTTGCCTTCCATGTAGTCGAAGCCGTTGCCGCCCGACATGCTGTCGTCGCCTTCGGCGCCGAGCATGTAGTCGTCACCGTTTTCGCCGAACATGGTGTCGTTGCCGGATTCGCCGTCCATGTAATCGTCAGCGGCCCCGCCCAGCATCAGGTCGTCGCCCGTGCCACCGTACATGGTGTCAGAGCCATTGTTGCCGTACATTTCGTCGTTCTTGCCTTCACCGTACATCAGGTCACGGCCACCGCCGCCCTGCATCAGGTCACAGCCATCTTCGCCGCGGTCGATATCGGCCACGCCGTCGAAGTCCAGGCAATCGTTGGTGCCGGCGTTCAGCTGGTTCGCCGCGCCAAAGCCGGTGTCGCCATAGATCGTGTCATGGCCTGCGCCACCCAGGATCCAGTCGTCGCCCGAACCGCCATAGATCAGGTCGGGGGCTTCGTCACCCATGATGGTGTCGTCTTCGGAACCACCGGCGATGGTGTCCTGACCACGACCGCCGAAGATGCGGTCCTTGCCGGTTTCACCGAACAACATGTCGGCGGCAGCACCACCGTCGATGTAGTCGTCGCCTTCGCCACCGAAGATGGTGTCGGCCGCGCCGATGAAGTCGTCGGACACGCCAGCCCAGGTGTCGGACCCGATGTCCAGATCGGTGATGGTGCCCTGACGGATGTCGCCAAAGATTTCGTCAGCGCCGTTGCCGCCCGTGATATAGTCCCGGCCCGTGCCGCCCGAAATGCGGTCGTCGCCATTGCCGCCGTCGATGGCGTCGTCGCCCGAGTTGCCGTACAGCGTGTCGTCGTCGTCGCCGCCATAGATGCAGTCGTCGCCGCCTTCGCCGTTGATGCAATCTTCGCCCGAACCACCATAGATGGTGTCGTTGCCATCGACGGTGCGCCCGTCATTGTCATCGCCCATGATGACATCATCGCCGGCTTCGCCGAAGATCAGGTCCGCACCGGTGCCGCCGAACACATCGTCATCGCCGGTGCCGGCATTGATGAAGTCATTGTCGCTGCCGCCGTCGATGCCGTCATTGCCGCCTTCACCATAAATGGTGTCATCGCCAGAGCCGCCCAGGATCAGGTCGTCGCCATCGTCGAGATCGGGATCGCCGATCACGTCACCATCGGTGCTTGCGTCGTCACCATACAGCAGGTCCTTGTGGTTGCCGCCGGTCACCAGGTCGTCGCCGTCCCAGCCCCAGATGGTGTCGCAGCCGTCTTCGCCGTCGATCCGGTTGTTGTCCGAATTGCCGACCATCAGATCGTCTTCGCCATCGCCTTCATAATTGTCGGGCGAGCCGGGCAGACGCAGATCCACCTGGTCGTCGCCAACGGTGCCAACACCCGTGACGCCGTTGTTGCCAGCGGCTTTCGACAGATCGGGCTCTTCCAACTCGGGGACGCAGACGTCCCAGGGATCAAATTCAGTTGCCATTTTGAAGTTCCTTCTGTTCAGGCCGGGAGGCGAAAACGCGTATTCCCGTCCACGTTATCCAGAGCACCGGGGAAATCCGGCAAGGAGGCAGCAGGGTCGTCCCGCTACAAAGATTAACAAAACATAAACGCGCCTTCCGAAATGCCCCCGTATGGGGACAAACCGCTCATCTTCCCATCATCCGCGCTGCGGTCTGCATCGCTCGATCCGCGAGGCCGTTCGCCCCGGGTGCGATGTCGGCGGCAAAAATCCCGCCAAGCACCACCCCGACCGTCAGACCCATCGCCAACCACAATCCCCGACGCGACCGCGGGCTTTGGCGCACCACCTGCGCGGCCAAGGCCTCGTTCAGCATGTTGCGCAGCAAGGGCACCATTTCGATGCGCACCGCGCCCTCCATCGCGTTGACGGAGTTTTCCAGCCGTTCCATGCGCGCGATCAGCACGTTGCGATCCTCGGCGGCCTTGGAACGCTGCTGTTCGCCCAGCCCCTCATTCAGGGTCTGGAACAGTTTCACGGTCTGGCGGTGCATGTCACCAAGGTCGCGCTTGCGGGCCAACCCGTCCGTCCCTTTGGTCAGGGCCGCGTGCAGCGCTGCGATGTCGGCCGGGTCCAGCCCGCGCGAAACCGGCGGCACAGGCGCCCGGTAGTCTTCGGTCAACACATGCGCACGGGCCTTGCCGGCTGGGTCCACTGGCCGGGCCGGGTCCATCACCTGTGGCGTGATCCGGGTTGCCGGCCGAACGTCGCCGTCCGGTCTGACCGATTCAAATCGGCCCGCGCCGCTTCCTGTCGTCATATCGATCTGGCTCATGTCTTCGGCCCCCCCGCCGCCTGCCATGTCAGAATTTGCGCCATCTCGGCGCGGCTGCTGACATTCAGCTTGGCCAAGGCACGCTTGGCATAGGTGTTGAAGGTCTGTTCCCGGATCCCGGCCTTGGCCGCCGCTTCGCGGTTCGACAGCCCAAGCTGGATCAGCGAGGCAACCCGCGCCTCGACCGGGGTCAACCCCATGCCGCGGCTGACCATCTCGACCCGGTCCGACCCCGGCGGCATCGGCAGCATCGCCACGACACAGCCAACCGCCTGACCCTGATGCACGAATCGCGTCAGCGTGATCGGTACCGGGCGGTCCCCGCCGCTATCCAGAAACACCACCGTCTCGTCGCCGGCGTCGCAATGATGCGCGCAATGTTCCACCGCCGCGCGCAACGCCTTGCTGGCACAATCGGTGGCGGCAAACAGGCCGCCGTGACCGCGGCGCAAGATATCGCCTTTTTCCAACAGACGCCGCGCGGCCAGGTTCACCCGCAGCATCCGCGACTGCGCATCCAGCACGAAGATCGCCAGATCAAGCCGGTCCGAAATCATCCACAGGAACGCCTCGTCGGCCACCCCGATTTCCGAGAATGTCTTCACCTCGGGTTTGGCGGCAGGGGCCTCGGCTTCCTGCAGGCAATCCTCGCGCAGCACGGGCCACAGCTTTTGCAGCATCTTCGCCGCAAGCTGCGGGTCTTCGGCCTGGCCAAGCCACATCGCCAGAACATCGCGCCGTCCGACGCCAAAGTTGCAACTGAAGCCCAGCCAGCGACCCTTGCCGGCCGAAGGCGGCGGGTTGCGGGTTTGCAGCGCGTTGCGGTCCGCCGGTGCCAGTTCCAGCGGATCGACCCTGAACGATGCCCCTTCCGCCGCGCGATGCGACGACAGATCAATGACTGGCGCAACGCTGCTCAGCTCGCCGGCATTCGCCAGCCGCAACGGCTTTGACGATTGAAAGTCCAGAACTGCCGATACAGAAGGCGACAGACCCGAAAGACCGCGACCTAACCTTGAAGAATGCAAACAAGGCTCTGTCCCGAAGACAGAAACTTTTAGCATCAAACAATACCCCCGGGAATCGAAACGTAGAATCTCGTCAGTGGGTAACCGTAACACGAGCGCCACCGATGGGGGGTCGGTTCAATTTGGCTAGATCGAATACCGTAAGTTCCGGCTGATCCTGTGGTTTTTTACCTCAGAGTGCATATAAGGTTCTACCTCGAAAGGAATAAAATCGACGCGATTTACCACATCCGAAGTATTCAGATCACCGCGTTCCGGGTGCTTGGCGAATGGAATCGGTCAGTGCAATGATCGACATTCACCTGCGAGCCGTTTCCAAATCAACAACAGTCTGCAGTATTGGCGTGAATTCCCACTGCCAGAGTGGTCAAATCAGACCGCGCATAAAGGCCACGTGACGCCAACCGTGCAGCGTGAATGCGCCATCCGGGCGTTCCAGCAGCAGTCGGCGCAGTTCATCCGCCTCGTCCGATTCGATCTGCCGACAGATCCGTTCAAGATCCTGAACATTGAAAAAGCCGCGATAGATTCCATCCAGCTTGACAATCGGAAGACCCATCCGCAGCAGCACGATCGCGTTCTGGTGGATCTGGCTATGCGACATGAACACTTCGACCAGATGATCGATGAGGGCCAGACGCACCAGATTGGCATCGATCGTCTGATCATCGGCCAAATTATGGCGGACGAGAACCAGAAGTTCGTCGAAGGTATTGACGAAAGCCCGTTCGCTTATATTGGCAACGCGGGTTTCAATATCCAGTTTCGTATCGCCAGGATCGAAAGTCTCGACCAGATTGCGATCCTTGAGATTATCAACAACTTTTCGAAAAGACACCCTCCTCCACGAATGTCGCATCGCACTTCGTGAATCCCTCAGGACCTCATCCAGAAATCCTTCTTTTTCGTTCAACAATTTGAGGAACCGGTCACCGGTAAACATCGCGCGAAATTCATCTGGCGCGAAAACACATTTGCGCAGCTTCTTGGATAGCCCCATTTCGCCCTTGTGGATGACGGTGGGTCGCATGTCCGTCAGGCGATAGCGCCGCCAGTAGGTCCGAAAGGTGGGATGCCGCAGGATGCGGTTGCTGATTGCGATGCAGAACGAGCCAAGATGATGGTTCATCTCGAAGTTTTCAGTGGATCCCAACACCTCGGGACCCGGACCGATCATGTCCGCCAGGAACTTCGGCAGCCGCGACCGGGTGAAGAACACGCTGTCGTTCATCATCAGCAAACGGGGGCATCGCATGTCATGGCCGCGCCGCGCCAGATGCAGGAACCCGGCCTTGTAGCTGCCGAAATCCCGACCGAAGTTGAACCGCTCGATATAGCAATCTACCAAACCTTCGATCTGCTGTGCGGGATCAAGGCGCAGGGTGTTTACGGCCACCACGTAAAGGCCCGCCGCCTTGGCAGCTTCCAGCAGGCGCTTGGTGTCCGGCCTGATGCGGCCCTTCTGGAACAGCGCCAGCAGCAGGATGGGTTGCCCGGTGTAATCACGTTCCCAATGCACCCGGTCGGCCTTGGCGTAGGATTTCAGCCGCGTCCATTCCGAGTTCAGGAAAAGGGCCGTGTAAACAGCCGGGTAAGCAAGCCACCCCACCATGATCGATATCAGATTGAAAAGACTGAACATGGCTGTTGGCACTCGGACAAGTTAACGTCGGCAAAGACTTGGCAGAAGCACCGCGTTGGGGCAATGGAAATACCTGCTATCACAGGTTGTTTTTTTGGCCGAGATCGCCGCGCATCCGGCGGCATCGGGACGGGATGTCATGCATGGGGTCAATTGATACGGTTGTCACCCTGCACAGGATGGCGCGTCCGCGCCTCTCGGGCTTGGCCTGTCATGGTGCCGGCAATGGTGCGGTTGACCGTGGTGCCCCCAGAGAGACTCGAACTCCCGACCCTCTGATTACAAATCAGACGCTCTACCAGCTGAGCTATAGGGGCACGGGCATCCGTTTACGCGGGTGGGCGGGGCTGCGCAAGGGTTTCGCGGTTGGCCCGTGCCAGCAACAGCACCGCGACCAGCCCGACCGCGATCACCAGCATGGCGGCGGGCGCGGCGGTGCCGAGGTTTTCCAAGCTCGCCTCGTCATGCACCCGCGTCGCCAGCGTGTTGAAGTTGAACGGGCGCAGCAACAGCGTTGCGGGCAATTCCTTGACGCAATCAACGAAAACCAGCAGCAGCGCCGAAGCCAGCGAGCCGCGGATCAGC
>JBGSJU010000176.1:0-1689 GCA_041741655.1 Rhodobacterales bacterium | reverse complement strand
CTCGACCGCCGCGCGCTGTGCCGGGTTCAGCCCGTCCAGATAGGGCGCGGACCCGCCGGGCATCATGCGGGCGGCCATGGCGCGGGCGGACAGGGACAAGTTTGCGTCGGTCATGGCAGGAATCATAGCGCCTGTGACCGGGAAATTAAAGAGTTGTTCGGGGAATGTTCTGCATTATGCGGCTCACGGGCTTGTCAGTCGGGCGTGGGCACAGGGCGTGCTAGCGTGCCGCGAACCATAGGAGACTTGCCATGACCCGGATGACCGCCAAGGATTTCGCCCCGGAACTGCTGGAACTGTATGATTTTTACGCCCATGGCCGGATCACCCGGCGCGAATTTCTGGACCGCGCGGCGAAATATACCGCCGCTGGCGTGACGGCGGCCATGGTGCTGGACATGATGGCGCCGAATTACGCGCTGGCGCAGCAGGTGGCCCCGGATGATGCGGCGATCCGTGGCGAACGGATCAGCTATCCGTCCCCCAACGGGCATGGGTCAGTGAACGGCTTGCTGGTGCGGCCTGCAGGCGTGACCACCCCGGTCGGCGGCGTTGTGGTGGTGCATGAAAACCGCGGGTTGAACCCCTATATCGAGGATGTTGCGCGGCGTGTGGCCAAGGCCGGGTATGTCGCGCTGGCTCCGGATGGCCTGACATCCGTGGGCGGCTATCCCGGCAATGACGACCGGGGCCGCGAATTGCAGGCCACGGTGGATGGCGCCAAGCTGATGAACGATTTCTTCGCCGCGATCGAACATCTGGCCACGCTGGACGGTGTGAACGGCAAGGTCGGCATCGTCGGCTTCTGCTATGGCGGGGGCGTGTGCAATGCCGCCGCCGTCGCCTATCCGGAACTGGCCTGCGCGGTGCCGTTCTATGGCCGTCAGGCCGCCGCCGCCGATGTGCCGAAAATTCAGGCGCCGCTCCTGTTGCATTTCGCCGAACTGGACACCCGCATCAACGAAGGCTGGCCGGCCTATGAATCCGCGCTGAAAGCGAATGGCAAGACTTACGAAGGCCACATCTACCCCGGCGTGAACCACGGCTTTCACAACGACACCACACCGCGTTATGACGCGGCGGCGGCCACGCTGGCATGGGACCGCACGCTGGCATGGTTTGCGCGCACGCTGGCGTGATCCCTCTTTTCTGTTCCCCACGGCTGGGTTAGCCGTGGGGGATGGACCTGTTTCAGAAATACCCCGCCATCTCTGACCTGCGCGCCGCCGCCCGCCGCCGGATGCCATGGTTCGTGTTCGAATATCTGGAAAGCGCCACCGGGACAGAATCAGTGCATCTGCGCAACCGCGCCGGGCTGGACCGGGTGCTGTTCATGCCCTCGATCCTGCATGGCGAATTCACCCCCGACACGTCCGTCACGCTGTTCGGGCGGACGCATGCCCTGCCCTTTGGCATGTCGCCCGTCGGCATGTCGGGGCTGTTCTGGCCCGACGCCGAATGCCGTCTGGCGCGCGCGGCGACCAAGGCGGGCTTGCCTTTTGGCCTGTCAACGGTGGCCAGCCGCACTCCCGAAGAGGTCGGTCCGCATCTGGATGGCAATGGCTGGTTCCAACTGTATCCGCCGCGCGACGAAGGCATCCGCCGCGACATGCTGGCGCGCGCCAAGGCCGCCGGGTTCACCGGCCTGATCCTGACGGTGGACGTGCCCGTGGCCAGCCGCCGTGAACG
>JBGSJU010000175.1:0-2882 GCA_041741655.1 Rhodobacterales bacterium | reverse complement strand
CGCCGCGCCCGGCATCGACCGCATGCGAGTCGGCACACCGCCCATTCTGGCGCTGGCCGCGCTGGATGCCGCGCTGGATGTCTGGGACATGACCACGATGGCGGATGTGCGCGCGCAGTCACTGGCGCTCGCCGACCGGTTTATCGCCGGGGTCGAGGCCCAGTGCGACATGCTGACCCTCGCCACGCCGCGCGACCACGCCAGACGTGGCAGCCAGGTTTCGTTCCGGTTCGACCACGGCTATGCCGCGATGCAGGCGCTGATCGAACATGGCGTGATCGGCGATTTCCGCGCCCCCGATATCATGCGGTTCGGCTTTACCCCCCTGTTCATCAGCGACGATGATGTGGACGAGGCCGTGCGCATCGTCGCCGAAGTCATGCGCGGCGCGTTGTGGGATGCGCCCCGTTTCCAGAAACGCAGCAAGGTGACATGACCGACAGCACTGACCCCGCCCAGCACGGCACCCGCCTCGATTATCGCGGCGTGATGACCTATACCGATTACCTCGGCCTTGACGCGATCCTCGCCGCACAGCGCCCACTGACCGGCGCGCATGACGAAATGCTGTTTCTGATCCAGCATCAGACGTCCGAATTGTGGATGAAGCTGGCGATCCACGAATTGCACGCCGCCCGCGCGCAGATGGCCACGGGCGACCTGCGCCCGGTGTTCAAGATGCTGTCCCGCGTCGCCCGCATCTTTGAACAGCTGAACAACGCCTGGGACGTGCTGCGCACCATGACGCCGGCCGATTACACCCGGTTCCGCGATGGTCTGGGGCAATCGTCGGGGTTCCAGTCGCATCAGTATCGCCTGATCGAATTCATCCTTGGCAACCGCAACGCCAAGATGTTGAAACCCCATGCGCATCGTCCCGACATGACGGCAGCCTTGCAGGCGGAACTGGCGCAGCCGTCGCTTTATGATGCGGCGCTGCGGCTGCTGCACCGCACCCACTCCCTGCCCGATCATGTCCTGAACCGCGATGTGGCGCAGCCGTGGCGCGCCGATGCGGATGTGCAGGCGGCGTGGACGGCGGTCTATCGCGCGCCGGAAACCCATTGGGAACTGTATGAACTGGCCGAGAAGCTGATGGATTTCGAAGATTATTTCCGCCGCTGGCGTTTCAACCACGTCACCACCGTCGAACGGGTGATCGGGTTCAAGCGCGGCACCGGCGGATCCGGCGGCGTCAGCTACCTCAAGCGCATGCTGGAGGTGGAACTGTTCCCTGAACTTTGGCACCTGCGCACCGACCTGTAGGCCGGACTTGGGCCGTTCCCGCCCCATTCAGGCCTTGCTGCCCAAGATGCAACACGATGTTTCCCAAAACTGCGCGCATTGCCGCCGCGCTGGGTCGTTACTGCTGTCGTGAACATTCCCGCGCGCCGCATGGGGTATTGACACAGAACAGCAAGGAGCCGCGCAAATCGCGCGGTCGGACAGATGGCAGTGATGGTAACGGGCCTTGGCGGTCCGGCAGGTTTTGGCGAGAACGTGTTTTCCACGTCAACAAAGACGACGGGAAACAATGATGACGGTTCGATCCAGGTCGGCCTGACCTCGGTCTTCGGAGCGGGCGGGCTGGATTATTTCGGCACGACCTACACCTCGCTTTTCATCAATTCGAACGGCACGATTTCATTCGGTGCGGCGCAGACGGCGTTTGCCCCCAACCTGACCGGCGTCACCACGCCGCTCTTGGCGCCGTTCTGGTCCGACATCGACATCACCAAAGGCGGCGAGATCTACTGGGACGTCGACGACACCAGCGGCACCGTGACGATCACCTGGGCCAATGTGCGGGCCTATTCGGGATCGACCACGACCAATTCGTTTCAGGTCGTGCTGACCGACCTTGGCTCAGGCAATTTTGATGCGAATTTCATCTATGGTGACATCAACTGGACCAATGGCGGGTCCGGGGTGGCCCAGACCGGTTACACCAATGGTGGCACGATCGACGTGCCGTTCGAAGGATCGGGCAACTCTGGCATTCTGGCCGGCTACGAGACGAACAATTTCGACGGCGGCGATCCCAACGGCACCACCAACCTGACCTTTGTCGATGGCCTGCCCTTCACCGGAACGCCCGATGGCCTGGTGGAAGGCACGCCGGGCGACGATGTCATCACGGTGAATTACATCGATGACGATGGCGACCGGGTGGATGCCAACGCCAACCGGGTCATGGCCGGAAATGGCGATGACAGCGTCGTGGCGGGCGCTGGCGGCGACAGCGTGTCAGGCGGTGGCGGCAACGATACCTTGATCGGTGGCGACGACGCGGACCTGTTGCAGGGCGATGCGACCCTTGCGGGCATCTGGACGCATGCGGTCTACAACTACAACTTTGGCACCGGCGCGGGTCAAGCCGGGCTGATCACCACCGGAACCCTGATCGACACAGGTTACACGACCGGTTTCAATGTCCGCAATCTGGCCAACACCGCGCGGGGCGTCGCCCCAACAACGGATGCGAACGACTACGGCGTGATCCTGACCAGCACGATCAGCGTGACCACCGGGGGCAGCTATCGGTTCACGACCACGTCGGACGACGGGTCAACCATCATCATCCGCGATGCCGATGGCAATGCGCTGACCTGGGCCAACGATGTCGGCGGCAGCCTGCCCTACATGAACAACGACTTTCACCAGTCTCCGACGACGCGCGGCGGTTCGGTCACCTTGGCGGGTGGGCAGACCTACAGCATCGAAATCCGCTACTGGGAAAACGCCGGCGGCGACGTGTTGTCGGCCACGGTCAGCGGACCCGACACCGGCGGCGTCCCGACCGACCTCGCCACCAGCCCGCTGATCGGCGCGCCGCCCACGCCTGTCGGGCACGTGGACGGCAATGACAGCCTCGTCGGCGG
>JBGSJU010000174.1:0-1895 GCA_041741655.1 Rhodobacterales bacterium | reverse complement strand
GCAACCTGCCGCCAGCGTGACCCACGCCTTGCGGCGGCGCGGTGCGGCGGTTATGTGCGGACGCGAAAGCGGGGGGGCATGGCCAGATTGCGGGATCGTCTGAGCGAATGGGAACGCGGGATCGCGCGGCGGCTGGCGGTCACCGACCTGTCCACCGACGAAAACCGCCGCCGCGCGCGCCGCTACATGCTGTGGTTCGACCACGAGGTGTTTCGCCTGCTTTGGTCCAACATGGAACAGATCGCCCCCGGCGTCTGGCGGTCCAACCAGCCCACCTTGGCGCGGTTCGACCGCATCAGCGCGGCAGGGATCAAGACCATCCTGAACCTGCGCGGCCCGTCGCAGAACCCGTATTACCTGTTCGAGAAAGAAAGCTGTGACACCGCCGGCATCACCTTGCTGGCGATGGCGTTCAAGGCGTCGCGCGCGCCGTCCCGCGCTGCCATTCAGGACCTGATCGCGCATTTCCGCACCATGCCGCGCCCGTTTCTGATCCATTGCAAATCGGGCGCCGACCGCGCCGGGCTGGCCAGCGCGATCTACCTGATGGCGATCGAAAACCGCCCGCTGTCCGAGGCGCGCGCGATGCTGGGCACGCGCTATATCCACTTCCGCTGGTTCAAGACCGGTGTGCTGGACCTGATACTGGATATCTATGCCGCGCGGCTGGCCAAGGGCGCCATCGGCTTCGAGGAATGGATCCGCACGGAATATGACGCCGACGCGATTCAGGCCGAGTTCGAATCGCGCCCGTTCTGGCGCCGCGCCGCGCTGCCACCCGCGCATCTGATCGGCCCATTCGCCTGACCCGTTCTAATAGTCGCGTTCGAAAAACACGCCGACACCGGTTTCCCCGTCCGACGCCGCGCTGCCGCGCAGCGTCAGGGACGGTGACAGCCGCAGGTTCAGGTTGATCTCGTTGCGGCCCTCGCTGTCGGAGGTGACCTCGGAATACAGCTTGTCCGACAGGTAGGCGCCGACGCGGGCCTCGGTGGTGCCGTCCTCGGTGGTGCGCACGTCCAGATCGTCCAGCCGCAACCCCTTGCGGATGTTGCCGGCAAACCCCTCGCCGCCGTTGCCGGTCAGGGTGCGGATCGCCAGCGCCAGCCGCACCGCCTGAAACGGCGATATCGCCGCCACCTCGCGCCCGAACAACAAGAGCGCCAACACCTCGTCTTCGGGCAGAGGCGGGCTGCTTTCCAGCCGCAAGGCGGGCGCCGATGCCAGCCCGGTCAGGATCACCCGGACATCGGCGCCGTTGGTCGAGGATTCCGCGATGAAGGTCAGGTAGGGGTCGAAACTGCCCTGCAACTGCAATGACCCCTGCGTCAGTTGCAGCCTTTGCCCCAGAATGTCGATGCGGCCACGGATCAGGTCGAACCGCCCATCCGGGATCAACGCTGCCGTGGTGCCCCCCAACCGCAGCGTGCCGCCCAATTCGGCGTCCAGCCCCCGCCCCCGCACAAAGATGCGCGACGGCGCGCGCAGGATCAGATCGACGGGAAAGGCGCGGATCGGGGCCGTGCCGGTCGTTCCGGCGGTTTCCAGCATTCTGGCGTAGGAACGGGTGCGGCGCACTTCGGCCGGTTCGTTGATGTGGCGCAGACCCGGCAGGCCGGCATAGGCGGACCCACTGCCATCCGGAATGCGCAATTCGGTATTGTCCAGATCCAGTGACCCCGCGATCCGCGCCCCGCCGGCCAACCCGCCTTGCAGGGTGACGGTGCCGTTGACGCGCGTCTGATACAGCGTCGGGTCCGACAGGCGCAGCGCCGCGACCCGGACTGTCAGGTTGGCGTCAAAGGGTGGTGTCAGTGTCACCGGGCCGCTGACGTCCACACTGCCGCCGGTGCTTGACGGCGCGCTGGCCTCGATCTGCGCGCGACCCGCGGTGA
>JBGSJU010000173.1:0-3829 GCA_041741655.1 Rhodobacterales bacterium | reverse complement strand
CGACGTCTTTACCAAGGACCAGATGCGCGGCCCTTCCTCGAACCGGGCATTGGCGGCAAGGGCCGCGTCGATGGTCAGGATCGGTTCTTCCGCGGCGTAGGTGACACGTGCCATCGCGGCGGCGCGGCGGGCGGCAAGATGGCTGTCGGCGACGACCAGAAACAAAGGCTGGCCGTGGAAATGCACCCGATCCGACAAGAGCGGTTCGTCATGGGCCGAGGGCGAGGTGTCGCAATCGCCGGGCAGATCGGCCGCGGTCAGCACCATCACCACGCCGAGGGCCGTGCGCACCGGGTCAAGGTCCAATGCGGTGACATGCCCGCGCGCGATGGTCGCCTTGCCAAAGGCCAGATGCAGCGCGTTGGCGGGCAGCGGCACATCATCGACATAGCGCGCCTGTCCGGTGACATGCAGCGGTGCCGAATCGTGGGGCAGGGGTTGGCCGACGCTCATGCCGAAATCCCCCGGATGTCGGTGGTGATGCCGGCGGTTTCGGCATGATAGCGGCGCAACAGGTTGGCAGCGACCGTCAGGCGATAGGCGGCTGACGCCCGCATGTCGGACAAAGGCGTGAAATCGCGGGAAAAGGCGGCACAGGCGCGGGTGATCGTGGTATCGTCCCACGGTTGGCCGATCAGCGCGGCCTCGACCGCGCGGGCGCGTTTGGGGGTACCCGCCATGCCGCCAAAGGCGATCCGCGCGGTGTCCACGCGGCCAGCCGACAGGCGGATATCGAATGCCCCGCAGACCGCGCAGATATCCTGATCAAAGCGTTTCGATATCTTCCAGACTCGAAGATGATCGGGTTGTCGGGGGATGGTGACGGCTTCGACAAATTCGCCGGGGTGGCGGTCCTGTTTGCCGTAATCCAGAAAGAAATCTTCGAGCCGCAGGCTGCGGCGGCTGTCGCCATGGCGCAGGTGCAGCGTGGCCCCCAGCGCGATGAGCGCCGGCGGGGCGTCGCCGATGGGGGATCCGTTGGCGATATTGCCGCCGATGGTTGCCACCGCGCGCACCTGCGGGCTGCCGTAACGCTTCAGCATCGCGGCAAAGGACGGGTGCAGCCGGTCCATCAGCGGGATCAACCGCGCGATGGTGACGCCTGCGCCGATGGTGATGTCGGCGTCGGTTTCAGTGATCTGCTGCAGGTCGCGCAAGCCGGCGAGGAAGATCATCCGGGACAGTGGGCGGTTCTGTTTGGTGACCCACAGCCCGACATCGGTCGCCCCCGCCACCAGCGTGGCGTCGGGATGCGCGGCTAAAAGCGCGGCCAATTCGTCAGTGGTCGCGGGGCGGTGAGCGGGAAGGGGGGCGCCGCCCCCCTGACCCCCCGGGGATATTTGGGAACCAGAGAAGCCTTGGGTGACGTCCGCGGTATCGCTGTGCATCCATTCGGGGATGGGGGCCGCCTCGGCTGCCCGGGCGGCGTGCAGGATCGGGGCATAGCCGGTGCAGCGGCACAGGTTGCCCGACAGGCCGGTGTCGTGATCGGTGTCGCCGTTCAGGTGGTTCGCCGCCATCTGCGCGATGAAACCCGGGGTGCAGAAGCCACATTGGCTGCCGTGATGATCGACCATCGCCTGTTGCACCGGATGCGGCGTGCCATCGGGGCCCGTGATGCCTTCGACGGTGCGCAGCGCGCGGCCATGCAGTTGCGGCAGAAACAGCACGCAGGCGTTGACCGCGCGGGTGCCATCGGCGTCGGTCAGTAGCACGGTGCAGGCACCGCAATCGCCTTCGTTGCAGCCTTCCTTGGTGGCCGTCAGTCCCTGCGTTTCGCGCAGCCAGTCAAGCGTCGTGGTGCTGGGGTCGATACCGGACAGCGCCACGTTTCTTCCGTTCAGAAGAAAGGCGATGTTCATCATGTCGTTCCGCCGCGGTACGGGTCGCCCCTGCGTGGCGCGGTCTCGATGCGGCGTAGAGACGGCGCGGGCCTTGAAAGGCAGGAAAGCCCAATTCACCTTCGCTTGGCAACGCCTATCTCTGGCGTGTTGCCTTGTCCGGAGGCGCTGCCCGGAAATCCGGCACTTTTCGCGGGCGGCGCGCTGGCCTAGGGTGGGCCTGTCGAAAAGGGGCCGCCATGTCCGATCCGCGTTACGTCCACTTGCGTGTCCATACCGAACATTCGCTGCTGGAAGGGGCGATGCGGCTGAAAAAGCTGCCGGGTCTGGTGGCCGCCATGGGCATGCCCGCCGTCGCGGTGACCGATACCAACAACCTGTTCGCCGCGCTGGAATTTTCGCAGGGCGCGCTGGCGGCGGGGGTGCAGCCCATCGTAGGCTGCCAGATTTCGCTGGGGTACCTGCCGCAAGACCAAGGCGCGCGGCCCGCACAGCCCGCCGATATCGTGCTGCTGGCGCAGTCCGAAGCCGGCTACATGAACCTGATGAAGCTGAATTCGGTGCTGTATCTGGGGCATTCCGGGCAGGTTCCGCAGGTGCGGCTGGAGGAACTGGCGGCGCATGGCGACGGGTTGATCTGCCTGACCGGGGGCGCGACGGGGCCGGTGGGGCGATTGTTGCAACAGGGGCAGGCGGCCAAGGCGCAGGCGCTGATGGCGCGGCTGGCGGCGATTTTCGGCGACCGGCTGTATGTCGAGTTGCAACGCCACCCGGGCGATGGCCCGATCCCGGAGGCAGAACGCGCCACGGAACGCGGATTTGTCGAGATGGCCTATGCCATGGACCTGCCGCTGGTTGCGACAAATGACGTGCATTTCCCGAAACCCGACATGTTCGAGGCGCATGACGCGCTGTTGTGCATCGCGGATGGCGCTTATGTTGACCAGCAAGGCCCGCGCCGCCGCCTGACCCCGCAGCATTACCTGAAATCGCCCGAGGAAATGGCGACGCTGTTTGCCGATCTGCCTGAGGCATTGGCGAATACGGTGGAAATTGCCCGGCGCTGCGCCTTTGCGGTGCCGAAACGCGCGCCGATCCTGCCGCGGTTTGCCGATGACGAGGTCGAGGAACTGCGCCGTCAGGCGCGCGACGGGCTGGCGGCCCGGCTGGCGGTGATCCCCCATGCCGCCGCCGTCGCCGACTACGAGGGGCGCCTTGATTTCGAGCTTGGCATCATCGAGCAGATGGGCTTTCCGGGCTATTTCCTGATCGTCGCCGATTTCATCAAATGGGCCAAGGATCACGGCATTCCGGTCGGCCCGGGGCGCGGCTCGGGGGCGGGCAGCCTGGTCGCCTATGCGCTGACCATCACCGATCTCGATCCCTTGCGCTACAACCTGCTGTTCGAGCGATTCCTCAACCCCGAGCGGGTGTCGATGCCCGACTTCGACATCGACTTCTGCATGGACCGGCGCGAAGAGGTGATCCGCTATGTCCAGGACCGCTATGGCCGCGACCGGGTCGGCCAGATCATCACCTTCGGCGCCCTTCTGTCGAAGGCCGCGGTGCGCGATATCGGCCGGGTCCTGCAGATGCCCTATGGTCAGGTCGACCGGCTGTCCAAGCTGATTCCGGTCGAGGGGGTCAAGCCGGTCTCGATCGAAAAGGCGCTGGCCGACGAGCCGCGCCTGCGCGAGGCGGCGCGCGCCGAAGAGGTCGTGGCCCGGCTGCTCGACTATGCCGGGGCGGTCGAGGGGCTGTTGCGCAATGCCTCGACCCATGCCGCCGGCGTGGTCATCGCCGACCGGCCGCTGGACACGCTGGTGCCGATCTACCGCGATCCGCGGTCCGACATGCCGGCGACCCAGTTCAACATGAAATGGGTCGAGGCGGCCGGGCTGGTGAAGTTCGACTTTCTCGGCCTGAAGACGCTGACGGTGATCCAGAACGCGGTCGACATGATCCGGTCGCAGGGCCGCGCGCTGCAT
>JBGSJU010000172.1:0-4054 GCA_041741655.1 Rhodobacterales bacterium | reverse complement strand
GGTCACCTGCCGCGCCTCTGCGGTGCCGCGCAATTGCTGCGTCAGTTCATAGCATTGCGCGAGGCCCGTCGCCCCCAGCGGATGGCCCTTGGACAACAGCCCGCCGGACGGGTTCGTCACCACGCGCCCGCCATGGGTGTTGTCGCCATCCGCGATGAACCGCGCCGCGCCGCCTTCGGGGCAGAGGCCAAGCGCCTCGTAGGTGATCAGCTCGTTCTGCGCGAAACAGTCGTGCAATTCGACGACCGGGATATCCTCGGGGCCGATGCCGGCGGCGTCATAGACCTGCGCGGCGGCGGCGCGGGTCATGTCATAGCCCACCACGCGCATCATGTCGCCGGCATCGAAGGTGCTGGCGTAATCGGTGGTCATGGCCTGCGCGCGGATCGCCACGTCAGACCGCAGCCCGTGGCGGCGGGCATAGCTTTCGCTGACCAATAGCGCGGCGGCCGCACCACAGGTCGGCGGACAGGCCATCAGCCGGTGCATGACGCCCGGCCACATCACGGGTGATGCCATCACCTCGTCCACCGTCACCTCGCGACGGAACAGCGCCAGCGGATTGCCCGCCGCATGGCGGCTGGCCTTGGCGCGGATGGCGGCGAAATCCTGCAAGGTGGTGCCATGGCGCGCATTATGCGCCGCCCCGGCGCCGCCGAAATAGCGCAGCGCCAACGGCACCTCGGCATGGCCCACCAAGGTCTCGGTCACGGCGTCGAATTCGGCGAAGGGCGATGGGCGGTCTTGGAAATGCGTGCCCAAGGCGCCCGGCTGCATCTGTTCGAACCCCAGCGCCAGCACACAATCCGCCGCGCCCGATTCCACCGCCTGCCGCGCCAGAAACAGCGCCGTCGATCCGGTGGAACAGTTGTTGTTCACGTTCACCACCGGGATGCCGGTCATGCCCACCTTGTAAAGCGCGTTCTGCCCGCAGGTGCTGTCGCCATAGACATAGCCCGCATAGGCCTGTTGCACGGCGGCGTAATCCACGCCCGCATCGGCCAGCGCGGCCCGCGTCGCCGCCGCGCCCATCACGTCATAAGGGTCCGATGCCCCCGGTTTGGCGAAGGGGATCATGCCCACGCCGGCGACGATCACGCGATTGGCCATGCTGTCCTCCTCTGACGGCCGTCGCCCGAAGGCGGATGCGCACATGGTGCCGCGCCCGGTGTGGCGGACCAAGTCTGACGTTGCGTAGAACGACAAACGTCCGGGTTCGGGCAATGGATCTGCGCGTGCCAAACGGAGCTTCCGTGTTCGCCGCCCGGACCGGGGTACGGGGCCTGCGGTTTGGGGCTTGTTCATCACAGCGGCCTTGGCAACAGCGTCCGGCCTACCCGGCGCGGTTCGTTCCGGCGGAATTGGGCCCCGAATGATGGGGATTGTCGGGGGTATTTCAGTCACTTTCTGTCCGTCTGCGCCGATTGCTTTGTCCGGTCGCAGGGTCGCGCTTCAAAGCGGGCGCTTCAGATGCGTAGAATTCACACAAGCGATGCAGCGGATGCATCGGTATCGGTTATCGCGGAGGCCACGATGAAACACTTGCAGGATTTCGCCTATATCGAAGCGGTCATGCGCGCCGGGTCGATCCGCAAGGCGGCGGATGACATGAACATCACCGCCTCGGCCTTGAACCGGCGCATCCAGCGGTTCGAGGAAGAATTCGGGTCCGAGATTTTCGAACGCTTGCCGCGCGGCGTGCGGCTCAATCCGGCGGGCGAGTTGCTGGTACAACATTTCCGCGCGCAGGTGTCGGACCTGCGCCGCGTGCAGTCGCAGGTGGCCGACCTGTCGGGCATCCGGCGTGGGCACGTGTCGGTGGCCTGTTCGCAGGCGCTGATCCCGTATTTCATGCCGGAACAGATCGCCCGCTACCGCGAAAGCCATCCGGGGGTCACCTTTTCGGTCAAGGTGCGCGACCGCGATGCGGCCGAACGGGACCTCAGTACGTTTCGCAGCGATATCGCGCTGGTGTTCGAACCCGTGCTGCTGGTGGATTTCGAGGTACAGATGTCGGTGCCGCAGACGATCCATGTGTTGATGCGCGACACGCATCCGCTGGCCGGCCAGCCTGTGCTGCGCCTGCGCGACTGTCTGGACCATCCCCACGTGGTGCCCAGCCGCCAGTTCGGCGTGCGTTACCTGCTGGACGCCGCCGCCGCACGCGGCACCCGCGCCATCGCGCCTGTGGTCGAAGCGGATTCGTTCGATTTCATGCGCCACTACGTGCTGCACGAAAATGCCATCGCGTTTCAGATCCCCATCGGGCTGAAACTGTGGCCGGGGTCGGGTCTGACGCTGCGCCCGCTGTCCAGCCGCGATGTGCCTGCCGGCAACCTGCTGCTGGGCCAGATGCGCGGGCGGACTTTGCCGGTTGCATCGGCGCGATTTGCGCAGTGCCTGCGGCTGGCGCTGGAGGCGATGACCTGATGTGGTCTGCTCTTCTGCCTACCTGACCGCTGCATTTTTTGCACCGCTCTTGCGAAAAATTAGCAGACGTCAGAAGCGATAAAACCTTTTAGCTTTTCATCAACGGACCCTGCCAGATGGCCGCAAGACGGCCCGACCGCGTTGATAGGAGCGAAGAGAATGAAAGAATTCAAGACCTTGTCCCGCCGCCGATTCCTTGGTTCGTCGGCCGCACTGGCGGGCATGTCCGCAATGGGCGGCGTGATGGTGGCCGGGCGTGCCGTGGCGCAGACGCCGCTGACCGTCGGGTTCATCTACGTCGGGCCAAAGGATGATTTCGGCTACAACCAAGCCCATGCCGAAGGTGCCGCCGCCGTCAAGGCGATGGCGGGCGTAACCGTGCTGGAAGAGGAGAACGTGCCCGAATCCGTCGATGTGCAGAACACGATGGAATCGATGATCAAGTTCGATGGCGCGACGTTGATCTTTCCGACCTCGTTCGGCTATTTCAACCCGCATATCCTTGAATTGGCACCGAAATACCCAGATGTGCGGTTCCAGCACGCGGGCGGGCTGTGGACGCCCGCCAACCCGGCCAATATCGGGTCCTATTTCGGCTATATCGGCATGGGGCAGTATCTGAACGGCGTGGCGGCGGGTCATGCCAGCGTCACCAAGAAGATCGGCTTTGTCGCGGCGAAACCCATTCCACAGGTGGTCAACAACATCAACTCGTTCCTGCTGGGCGCGCGGTCGGTGGACCCTTCGATCACCTGTCAGGTGATCTTTACCGGCGAATGGTCGCTGGCGGTCAAGGAGGCCGAGGCGACGAACGCGCTGTGCGATCAGGGCTGCGACGTCATCACCTGCCATGTCGACGGGCCGAAGGTGGTCTGCGAAACCGCCGCGGCACGGGGCGCCTTCGTCTGCGGCTATCACGCGGATCAGACCGCGCTGGCCGGTGACAAATACCTGACCGGGGCGGAATGGAACTGGGCCGGCGTCTATACCTCCATGATCGACACGGTGCAGAAGGGCGGCAAGATCGACAATTTCGTGCGCGGCGGTCTGGCCGAAAACTTCATCAAGATGAGCCCGCTGGGCCCGGCCGTGTCCGACGCCGCCCGCAAGCAGTTCGAGGCGACCAAGGCCGCGATCATGGCCGGCGGCTTTGCCGCCTACAAAGGCCCGCTGAAGGACAACACCGGGGTCGAAGTGGTGCCGGCCGGAGCGGCGCTGGTGGAAACCGACGTGGCCATCGAAAGCATCGGCTATCTGGTCGAAGGCGTTCTCGGCTCGACGAGCTGACCGTGGCGAACATGTCCGAAAACGCGACCCGCACGGTCGGGGCCCCGGCACTTTCGGTGCTGATGCCCCGCGCCGAAGGGGTGGTGATCCCGCTGGCGGCCTTGCTGGCGGGTTCGCTGGCGTTCAGCCTGTTCCTGCTGCTGGTGGGCAAGTCGCCGGTCGCGTTTTTCGGGCTGGTCTGGACCGCCGGATTCAGCACCGCGTTTTCATGGCAGAACACGCTGTCGCAGGTGTCACCGCTGCTGTTTGCCGCGTTGTGTGTCGCGCTGCCCGCCCGGCTGGGGCTGGTGGTGATCGGCGGCGAAGGGGCCATCGTGCTGGGCGGGCTGGCCGCCGG
>JBGSJU010000171.1:0-2231 GCA_041741655.1 Rhodobacterales bacterium | reverse complement strand
GGCGGCGATGGCGGGCTGATCCTCGGACAAGCCCCCCAACGCCGCGGCGCCACGTTCCAGCCGGTCGGGCAGCCAGACATCATCCTGATCCGCCAAGGCAAGCGGCCCCGCCGGCGCGGACGCCAATAGCGACATCACATTTGCCGCCACCCCGCGCCCGGGCCCCCGCAGGACCCGCACCGGAAACGGGGCATAGCGGGCGAAATCCGTCACGATCGCCGCCGTGGCGTCATGGGACCGATCATCCGACAGGATCAACTGGCCCGGCAATCGGGTCTGCGCGGCGAGGCTTGCCAGTTGCGCGGCAAGATGCAGGGCGCCGTTGCAGGTTGGCATCAGGACCGTGATCAGTTTCGGGGTCCCCGCACGCCGCAACGCGACGCGGCTCTGCACCCGGACCGTCATCGCATCCACGGCGGCAGCTGGCCCCGCAACAGGTGTTCATGATGTTCGATGGCCCGCTCCACGCGGGCATAGAAAAAGATGCGCCCGTTTTCCAGCACCGCGCCCGGCCCGCACAGCCGCCGCAACAGATCCATGGAATGCGAGACGATAATGGCCCCGGCGCCAGCAAGCCGCGCGCGCAGCATCGCTTCGCTGCGGTCCCGGAACGCACCATCCCCCACGGCCGTCACCTCGTCGATCAGATAGGTGTCAAAGGGCACGCCCATCGACACGGCAAAGGCCAGGCGCGCCTTCTGTCCGGCGGAATAGACCCGTGTCGGCTGGTGCATGTGCGGGCCCAGTTCCGAAAACGCCGTGACGAAATCAACCAGTTCGCCGCTGTCGCGGCCATAAAGCCTCGCCACGAAACGGGTATTTTCCGCGCCGGTCAGGTCGGGATGGAAACTGCCCTGAAACCCGACCGGCCATGATACCGACCCATGCCGCAGGATCCGTCCGGATTCGGGCCGCATCAAGCCGGCCAACAACCGCAGGAGGCTGGATTTTCCGGCCCCATTGCGCCCCAGAAGCCCGACACATTCCCCCTTCGGAAAGGTCACTGTGATGTCGCGCGCGATCACCTTGCGGGCGCCAAGGTTGCCATAGGTCTTGCAGACGTTCTGCAGCACGATCATCGCTGTAACATCCCGTTACATCCGGTCGCGCAGACCGTAGGCGCCCAGCACCGCAATCGCCCAGAGCAACAACGCCATCATCGTCACACTGGCCAAGATCACGCCACGACGGGGCGCGGTTGCGGCCTGCGGCAGCGTTGGCGGTTCATAGACCGCCAGAAAACGCGATTGTCGCCGCGCCTCGATCCGCGCGACATCCAGCGCGGCGAGTGCAGCCACATAGGATTGCTGGGCGAATTCCAATTCGACCGACAGGGCCTCGAACCGGCTGATCAGATCTGCGTAGTCACGCTCGGCCATGCCGCCGAATTTCTCGCGTTCGGCGGCAATCCGACCCGTGATGGCGGTAATGCGGCGCTCCGTCAGGGCGATGCGCGAATTGGCAACCTGGGCATTGCGCGAGGTCCGCGGCCCAGCCGCATCATTGCGCAACATTTCCAGTGTCACCATTTCGTCGGACAATTTGCGTTGCAGATCGGCGACCACGCCCATTTCACCGGAAATATCGGCCGCAGGATCGACAAGGCGGCTTTCGGCGCGAAAGGTCGCCATGGCCTGGCGGGCTTCGGTCAGACGCAGGATGACGCGGGCCAATTCTTCTGTGCCCTCGCGCAATGCGTCATCGCGGGCGGCGCGGGACAGATCGTTGACCAGGCGTTCGCTTTCGTCCTGGATCGCGGCGGCGATCTGCGCAGCGGCGTCCGGCGCAAAGGCCGCGACCGTCACCCCGATCAACCCGCTGCCCGGCCGGGTCGAAAACCGCACCATGCGGGACCAATAGCGCGCCAGATCCTCGGCGGCGTCGCCGCGATAGCCGAACACCGGATCGTTGTCCCGGCGCCAGAGCGCGGCAAGATCCAGACGGGCATCGATGCGCGTCACCAACGCCGCCGAATGCAGGAATTCCTCAAGGATCGCGCTGTCAGACGAGGATGACCCGGCCAGCGCGGCCAACCCCGCCATGCCCTCGACTATCGCCGCCGCGCTGGCCTCACCCCGGATGGCAAAGCCGAGATGGGCACGAAACTGGTCATCCGCCCGGGCAAACAGATACCAGCCCGCGGCAAGGACCGGACAGATGACGGCCAGCAGAAAGGACGTCGCCAGCAGCCAATGCCGCATCTGCCAGCGCGCCCGCCCGGGCGCCGGCAG
>JBGSJU010000170.1:0-3480 GCA_041741655.1 Rhodobacterales bacterium | reverse complement strand
GCGGTGTGCAGATCGGCGGCGGACCGGGCCGACAGGAATTCGCCCAAGCCCATCGACACCGCATCGGCAAACAGATTGGCCAGTCCGAACACCAGCACCGCCAGCGCCCCGACACCCGCGGCCCCTTCGGCCCCGGCCCCGGCAAAACCCGCGACAATCGCAAAGGTCGTGACGATCCCGTCATTGCCGCCATAGACGATCGGCTTGAGGAATTCCTGCATGCGGTCAAGGCGGGGCGCGGGCATGGCTTCCTTGCGAAAACGTGGCGGGGTAACGTCTGCGCGACCACCTTAGCGGGCGGCGTCGGGCAGGGGCAGGACTAATTTCCTTTTCGCGCCCCGGATGCTATGTCCGTATCAACCCACAGGAGAATGCCGTTGCGCGACCTGAAGATCCCCGATCAGCGCCACCCCGAAAAGGCGCATCGCCCCGACCAGCCGCAGCCGAATAAACCGTCATGGATCCGGGTCAAGGCGCCCACATCCGAAGGCTATCGCGAGACGCAGCGCATCATCCGCGAACACAAGCTGGTGACGGTCTGCGAAGAGGCAGGGTGCCCGAACGCCGGCGAATGCTGGGCGCAGGGCCATGCCACCATGATGATCATGGGCGACATCTGCACGCGGGGCTGCACCTTCTGCAACATCGCCACCGGCAAGCCGAATGCGCTGGACGCGTTCGAACCGGGCCGCGTCGCCGATGCGGTGCAAAAACTTGGTCTGGCGCATGTGGTGATCACCTCGGTGGACCGCGACGATCTGGCGGATGGCGGTGCGGCGCATTTCGCCCAGACAATCCGCGCGATCCGCCACCGCGCGCCCGCCACAACGATCGAGGTGCTGGTGCCCGATTTCCTGAAATGCGGGCCTGACGCGCTGGAAACCGTGATCGCGGCACGTCCGGATGTGTTCAACCACAACCTTGAAACCGTGCCGGGATTGTATGCCGAGGTGCGCCCCGGCGCGCGCTATTTCCATTCGCTGCGGCTGTTGCAGCGGGCCAAGGAACTGGACCCGACCATCTTCACCAAATCCGGCCTGATGGTGGGTCTGGGCGAGGATACCGCCGCCGTGCGGCAGGTGATGGATGACATGCGCGCCGCCGATGTCGATTTCCTGACCATCGGGCAGTATCTGCAACCCAGCCCGAAACACCATGCGGTGGCGCGTTTTGTGCCCCCCGAGGAGTTCGCGGCATATGAAAAAGCCGCTTATGGCAAGGGTTTCCTGATGGTCTCGGCCACGCCGCTGACGCGGTCATCCTATCACGCCGGCGACGATTTTGCCCGCTTGCGTGCGGCGCGTTTGGCGAAGGTTGCCGGGGTGTGATGCGCCGCCTTGCGGCGGCGCTGATCGCGGTCGGGCTGGCGGCTGGGCCGGGTCTGGCGCAGGATACGGCTTGGCAGGGTGAAGTGCTGGCGCTGGCCGATGAACTGGGGCAGGCCTTTCGCGCGGAAACTGGCATGGACTTAATGCAGCCAAGAGTGCATCCCAGAATTCGCCTCATGGCGGCCCGGCAGTTGGGCCTCGACCCCGATGTTATGGATCAGCGGGTGCGCGCGGGCTATGCGATGTCCTCACGGATGCTGGATATGCGGGTCCACGAGCCGGTACGCGACCGCGCCAGTTTCGGCACCACGGCGCAGGGTATCCGCTGGGGCATCGTGCCATTCCGGGTGCAGGCCCAGCAGATCGGTCAGCCGGCCTTGCCGGAAACCTGCGCGCTGTTCCTGATCTTCAACGCGGACGCGGCGTGGTTTGTGCATGACATCGGCAAGCCCAAGTCAGACGCGACCCTGTATTTTGCACTGCCGGATCTGTCCGCGGCCTTGCCGACCAAAAAACCCGATTGCACCGGCCCCGTTTCCTGACCCTCAGCGTGGCAGCGCTTTCAGATAGGCGGCCACCGCCGCGCGGTCTGACGCGGGCAGACGGTGGAAATTGCCGACGACGCGCGCCATGTGCCCGCCCGCGCTGTCGAATTCGGGCGTGAACCCGGTATCAAGGTAATAGGCGATGTCCAGTTCGGACCATGTCAGGTTGACGGGATCAATCGCCGGAATGCGGCCCGGGCCGGACGGGTTCGGCGCGCCCTGCATCCAGCGCGACCGGTCCAGCGCGCCCAATGCGTTGCGCGGTGTGTGGCATTCGGCGCAATGGCCCAGCCCTTCAACCAGATAGCGCCCGCGGTCGATCTCTGGCGTCGCGGCACTGACCAGCACCCAATCGTCGTTCAAGAACAACAGCTTCCAGCCACCCACCAAGCGGCGGATGTTGAACGGAAACCCGATGTCATGCGGGCGCGACGTTGTGACATCGGCGGGCAGCGTCATCAGGAACGCATGCAGGTCGGCAACATCCTGTGCGGTCGCGTGCTGATAGGCGGAATAGGGAAACGCCGGATAATAATGTGCCCCCGCGGGTGACACGCCGCGCTGCATCGCGTTGGCCAGATCCAGCGGCGTCCAGGCGCCGATGCCCTGCGTCGGGTCGGCCGAGATGTTCGGCGCGTGGAAGGTGCCAAAGGGTGACGGAAAGGCCTGCCCCCCGGCCAGAACGGGGCGGTCACTGGCTTCCGCACCCGGAGACGTGTGGCAGGAGGCACAGCCCGCCGCCCAGAACACGGTTTCGCCGCGCGCTGCATCGCCGGTGACCCCGGCCAGCGCATCGCCCGGCAAGGGAACGGGCCGGGTCAACACCCAGCCCGCCACAGCAGACAGCACCGCAAGTCCGGCAAGGACACGGATCATGCGGCGCATCTCAGATCAACCCATCGGCGCGCGATTGGCGTCGTGACAGGCCTTGCAAGTGCCGCCGACAGTACCGATGGCGGCACCAAGGGTCGCGGCGTCGGTTGCAGCCTGCAGGCCCTGCACGGCCACACCCAGTGCCTGCCATTTGGCGGCCAGATCGCCTTCGTTGTCCCAGATCGCCGGCAGCGCGGCCGTGCCGTCCATGCTCATGTTGTCCGACCCTTTGGGCCACAGCGGGGCCTGATCGATCATGGTGACCGCGGCAATCGAATCGGCGGCGCGCTTGGCGGCGGCGGCGTCATAGGGCACGGCGCCCTTGGCCATGCCACCCAGAATGCCGAGATTGATCGCCATGATGTTGAACTGGCCTTGGCGGGCTTTGACCTGACCACCGAAATCCTGTGCCAGAACCGGCGCGGCGGCCAGCGACAGGGTGGCGATGAACAGGGCGGAACGGACGATACGCATTGGGGAACTCCTTGATGACGAAAGATTAGATCATCTGCATAGCGCGGAACAGGCTGGCATCGTCATCACGATAATGTCGGTTGTCACCTGTCAAGCTGCGCGAAGACGTCTTCTTTTCTTCAATCTGGCGCGATAGGCAGAAGGTTTGAAGCCTTGGGGAATGAAGATGATCCAGACAGCGCACGCGATGCGGGTGGCGATGGTGTGGGCCGCCTTGTGCTGGCCTTTGGCCGCCGCGGCCGCCGATGCAGGCGCCGATG
>JBGSJU010000169.1:0-5934 GCA_041741655.1 Rhodobacterales bacterium | reverse complement strand
GCGTCACGCCGAATTCGGCCAGCACCGCGCGCGGTTCGCGCACGGCGCGGGCGCGGTAGGCGTCGGATTTGTACCAGCCCGGCGGGATGCCCAAAAGCGGCCACGGATAACAGGAACACAATGTGCAGACGACGATGTTGTGTACCTCGGGCGTGTTTTCCAACGCGATGATGTGTTCACCCTGCCGGCCGTAAAAGCCCATTTCGGACACCACTTCGGTGGCGTCCGCCAGCAACCGCGCGCGGAACGCCGGATCGGCCCAGGCGCGGGCCACCACGCGGGCGCCGTTTTGTGGCCCGATGCGGTTCTGGTAGGTGTCGATGATCGCATCCAGCGCCGCGGGGTCGATCAGGCCCTTCTGGGTCAGCACGGTTTCCAGCGCCTTGACCCGCAAGGCGGGGTCGGACGGCAGCACGGTATGGGCGTGCCCGTCATGGTGATGGTCGTGGTCGTGGTCGTGGTGATCATGTGGCATGGGTACAGAATGCCCGCTGCGCGGCGTGGCGTCCAGAGGGGCTGACGCAAGATGCCGGGCAACGCCGTTTACGGGGGTTGCAGCGCGACACCTTCGGGTCTAGATAGCCCAACGTTGCCGCGCAGTGAGAGATATATGGAAAACGTCGTACTAACCGTCCACCTTCTGCTGGCGCTGGCGCTGATTGCGGTCGTGCTGCTGCAACGGTCCGAAGGCGGCGGTTTGGGCATGGGTGGCGGTGGTGGTGGCGTCGTGTCGGGACGCGCGGCGGCGACCGCGCTGGCCCGCGTAACCTGGATTCTGGCGGCGGCCTTCATCGGCACCTCGATCGCCATGACCATCATCGCGGCAGAGAAATCAGCCGGTGCATCGGTGCTGGACCGTCTGGGCGATGCGCCCGCGCCTGTCACCGCGCCGCTGACGCCGGTGGTGCCCGGGGCGGATTTGCTGCCGCCCACGGATGGCGGCCCCTTGGTGCCCAAGGCAGACTGATCGCGGCCGTAACCGACCGGGCGCAAGACCGGCCCATCTCTACAATCCTTTGGGAACCGGTTGCACACGGCAACATCATCTTGCGGTTCTCTTGCCGAACCATGGGAATCGGCTTATAGCTTGAATCCCGTGGTGCTGTGGTTTGATTGACCCGGCCGATCAACACAGTGCATCCGCCAGACGGATCAAACCACGGGGATTTCACATGGCGCGATACATCTTCATCACCGGCGGCGTGGTGTCATCCCTTGGCAAGGGGCTGGCGTCGGCGGCCCTTGGTGCGCTGTTGCAGGCACGCGGGTTTTCGGTGCGGCTGCGCAAGCTGGACCCCTATCTGAACGTCGATCCCGGCACGATGTCGCCCTATGAACATGGCGAGGTGTTCGTGACTGACGATGGCGCGGAAACCGATCTGGACCTTGGGCATTACGAACGCTTTACCGGCGTGCATGCGCGCAAGACCGACAGCATTTCATCCGGCCGCATCTATTCCAACGTGCTGGAAAAGGAACGCCGCGGCGACTACCTAGGCAAAACCATCCAGGTCATTCCGCATGTGACCAATGAAATCAAGGACTTCATCCGCATCGGCGATACGGAGGTCGATTTCATGCTGTGCGAAATCGGCGGTACGGTGGGCGATATCGAAGGGCTGCCGTTCTTTGAAGCAATCCGGCAATTCGCCCAAGACCGCCCGCGCGGGCAATGCATCTTCATGCATCTGACACTGTTGCCCTATCTGGCCGCGTCGGGGGAGTTGAAAACCAAACCCACCCAGCATTCGGTCAAGGAACTGCGCGCCATCGGCATCGCGCCCGATATCCTTGTCTGCCGCAGCGAACAGCCGATCCCGGACCGGGAACGCGAGAAGATCGGCCTGTTCTGCAATGTGCGCAAGGAGGCGGTGATTGCCGCCTATGACCTGAAGTCGATCTATGAGGCGCCGCTGGCCTATCATGCCGAAGGGATGGATCAGGCGGTGCTGGATGCGTTCCAGATCAGCCCGGCCCCGCGTCCCGACCTGCGCAAATGGGAAGATGTGGTAGACCGCATCAAGCATGTCGATGGCGAGGTCAACATCGCCATCGTCGGCAAGTACACCCAGTTGGAAGACGCCTACAAATCCATCAAGGAGGCGCTGACCCACGGCGGCATGGCGAACCGGGTCAAGGTCAATGTGAAATGGGTGGATGCCGAAATTTTCGACCGCGAGGATGTCGCACCGCATCTGGCGGGGTTTCATGCCATCCTGGTGCCCGGGGGGTTCGGCGAACGCGGTACCGAAGGCAAGATCAAGGCAGCCGAATTCGCCCGCACGCGCGGCATTCCCTATCTGGGCATCTGCCTCGGCATGCAGATGGCGGTGATCGAGGCGGCGCGCAACGTGGCCGGCCTGACCCGCGCCGGATCCGAGGAATTCGACCATGAAACCGGCGGAAAACGGTTCGAACCGGTGGTCTATCACCTGAAGGAATGGGTGCAGGGCAACCACGTCGTGGAACGCAAGCTGGGTGATGACAAGGGCGGCACGATGCGGCTGGGCGCTTATGACGCCACGCTGGCGCCGGGATCACGCGTCGCGGGCATCTATGGCACGACCCATATCGAGGAACGCCACCGCCACCGCTATGAGGTCGACATTGCCTATCGCGAACGGCTGGAGGCTTGCGGGCTGGCGTTTTCCGGCATGTCGCCCGATGGCCGCCTGCCCGAGATCGTCGAATGGCGCGACCATCCGTGGTTCATCGGGGTGCAGTTCCACCCGGAGCTGAAATCGAAACCCTTTGCGCCGCATCCGCTGTTTGCCGATTTCGTCCGCGCAGCGGTGGAAACCTCACGGCTGGTCTAACGCGCCGCAGGCCGGGCGTGCCGCGCCTCTTGCGGTGCAGCGCCGGCTGCGTCACGGTCCCGGCCAAACCCACCCGGAGTCTGCCATGTCCCTGCCCAAAATCTCTGCCGTTCTGGCCGCCCTGCTGATCGCCGCGACCGGCCATGCCGCCTCGCTGGACGGGGTGCCGGTGACCGTGACCAATGAAAGCGAACCGGTGCTTTGCGCCGAAAAGGACAACGTGGCGCTGTCCTTTGCATCGGACGCGGTGCGCGCTTTCCGGATCGAGGCCGCGCATCCGGTCTATCTGGCGCCCGGCATCCGCGACAACTGGGAGGCCGACTGGACCGCCTGTGACATGTCCGCCGATCCGGTCTTTGCCGCCGTCGCGCCGCCCGGCCGCGAAACGCTGTATGAACAGCCCGACATGTGGGTGGTCGGCTGGCGCTATGCCAGTTTCTGGCGCCCCGCGACCGCCAAGGTGCGCATCGGCGAGAAGGTGTTCGAGGGTCTGACCCTGTTGCAGGTCTGGCAATTGCGCAGCGATGGCGCCGAAGAGGTGCTGGTGTTCTACCCGCAGGACGGCTACTGGCGCGCCCGGCCGCTGGCCCCCCGCCCGATGCGCAACACCGCCTACGGGTCATCATTCCTGATCGGCCCGGTCGAGGTGGACGGCCGCCCCATCGTGGCCATCGACGAAGTGGTGTTCGATCCGGCCAAGCGGCAGTTCACGCTGGATTTCACCCGTGGCGGCACCGGCACGCTGACCATGGTGAACGTGGACGAAAACCGCATCGCGCTGGATGTGGCCTTCGATGCGGCGATTGCAGGCGGGCCGTTTGCCATGCTGCGATCGATGTACATCACCGAATTCAACAATGATGCGGCCCGCATTGCCGTACGTGAAACCGGGGCCAGCGGTTGGCGCGAGGCCCCGATCATGGCGTTCGACAAGGCGACCGCCACCGATATCTGGGTGGGGCGCCTGACGCCGTCGCAGCACAACAAATCCTCGCCGGATTTCATCTTCAACAGTTTTTCCGACGGACCGACCCCGAAACGGCCAAAGAACGAACCGCCCGTGACGCCGCAGATCGTGCCCTAAAAGGCCGGGCCTCAGCCCAGCAGGGGCGCCAGCAGGTCGCGCAACAGGCTGCGTTTTTGCGGTCCGCGGGCGGAAATCGTCGACGGGTCCAGCACATCGCGGATGTCCGAGGGCAAGGCGGCGGCCAGCGTCAGGGGTTCCAGCAATTCCGGCTTGAACTGCCAGCGTCCGGACCGGCCGCGCGCGCGGTCGCCTTCCTGTCGCGCGATCCAGTCCATCATTTCCGCGCGCACCGGTCCTACGCCGTGGAAGGGGTCGGGCAGGTAGAACCCCGCCACGATCCGGCGGTGCAGCGCATCCAGCATCCGGCACCGTTCACGGTCCTCGTCCGGCAACTGGCGTGGCGGCACGTAGTTCCACCGTTCCGGCCCGCCGTTCAGGAACACCCGCAGCGCCGTGCCAAGGTCCACGCCCTTCTGCGCCATCATCCAGCCCAGATGGCCCAGATCACCGGTCGCCCAGTCGAACCGCAGCACATCCTGCCGGCGGTCGCCGGTGCTGCCGCCGCGCACCTCGCCCAGCAGCGCTCGCATGTCATCCCCGGCCCAATCGGGCGGCGCCATGCGACAGTCTTTTCGCGGTGCAAGCTGTGCCATGATCAATGGTCCATTCACCAGTTTCCCACCTTTGGTTGTGGCAGCCAATCCGGGAAACATAGCGGTGGAATTGTGGCACTTTCCGGGCTGTAACGCCGCCGCGCCCCTTGACCTTGGTGCGGCGGCCACGCACGTTGACGCCGCAGAACAGGGAGAATTGACATGGCCAAAGGATACTGGGTCGCCCAGATGGATATCCACGATGCAGCCGCCTATGACCGTTACAAGGCCAAGAACGGTGTGGCCTTTGCCGAATTCGGCGGCCGATTCGTGGTCCGGGGCGGTGCGCAGACCATCATCGAGGGATCGGGACGCGCCCGCACCGTGGTGATCGAATTTCCCAGCTATCAGGCGGCGCTGGATTGCTACCATTCCGACAGTTACAAGGTCGCGATGCGCGAACGCGACGGCGCATCCACCGGCGATCTGGTGATCGTCGAGGGCTATAACGCCTGATGTTTCGGGATTTTCTGGCCCGTCTGCTGGCTCCCGAGCCGGTGATCACCGATCCTGACGCGCGTCTGGCGCTGGCGGCGCTGCTGGTGCGGGTCGCGCGGACGGACGGGCATTACACCGCGCCCGAGATCGCCCATATCGACCGGTTGCTGGCCGAACGTTATGGCCTGACGCATGCCGATGCACAGACGTTGCGCCGCGACGCCGAAACGCTGGAGGAGGAGGCGCCCGATACCGTGCGCTTCACCCGCGCCATCAAGGAAGCGGTGCCATACGTAGACCGGGTCGGCGTGATCGAGGCGCTGTGGGCGGTAGTGCTGGCGGACGGCACCCGCGCCGACGAAGAGGATGCGCTTCTGCGGATGACGGCCAGCCTGCTGGGTGTCAACGACCGTGATTCGGGACTTGCGCGCCAGCGGGTCGAGGCGCGGGGGTGATTGCGGCCCTGCCGATGTACGACCGTCCCGAATGCCGGGGCGCCACCGATCGGTACTGGGCGCTGATCCGCGACGCTTTGCGCGCGCAGGGCATCGCCGCGCCAGAGACGCTGCTGCGCAACACCGACGACCTGACGCAGGTCTGGCTGTCGCCGGACTTGCTGCTGGCGCAGACCTGCGGCCTGCCGTATCGGACCCGTCTGAAAGATGCCGTGACCCTGATCGGCACGCCCGATTATGCGCTGCCCGGCTGCCAGCCGGGCTATTACCGGTCGGTGATCGTGGCGCGCAGGCCCTTGCCCCATGACTGGCGCGGGTTGCGCCTTGCGCTGAACAATCCGGACTCGCAATCCGGCTGGGCGGCACTGGCGAATGACTGGCCCGCCAACATCCCCGGCGCGATCCTGTTGACCGGGTCACACGCCGCCTCGCTGGACGCGGTGGCGACGGGCGCGGCCGATCTGGCTGCGCTGGACGCACAAAGCTGGCGGTTGTTGCAGCGCAATGATCCCGCAGCCAAAGCGGTGATGGTGATCGTGGAAACC
>JBGSJU010000168.1:0-3058 GCA_041741655.1 Rhodobacterales bacterium | reverse complement strand
GCGGCGGTCGCGGGGCCTTCGGAGGAAGTGGCAGCCTGTGTGGGCACCGGTGTCGCGGGCGGCGGTGGTGTGGGCGTCGGCGTTGTGGCGGTCCCGGTTGTGCCGGCTTGCGGCAGCGTCGGCAGTTTCGGCTTCATCGGGTCCCATTTCTCGAAACGGTCGGCCGCATCGCGCATGCTGTCCAGCCCCAGCGATTTCGGCGAGGCCAGTGATTTCAGGTCCTTCGCCGCGTCCTTGACGCCGCTTTCCTTGGCGGCCTGTTCCATCGCGTTCTGGAATTCGCGCACCATGCTGCGCATCCGGCCCGTGAACCGCCCCAGCGTCTGGAACATCACCGGCAGGTCTTTGGGGCCGATCACGATCAACGCGACGACCCCGATCAGGATCAGTTCGGTCCAGCCGATATCAAACATCTGCACCCTCGCTGGCAATCAAGGCCATGGCCCCGCAGGGCCGATCCGACAGGCTCAGACCTTGTCCTTGTCACTTGTCTTGTCGGTCACGTCGTCTTTCAGGACCGGTGCGGCGGCATTTTCGATCTCGGTCTTGCTGTCGCTGACGCCCTTCTTGAAGGCGGTGATGCCCTTGCCGAACTCGCCCATCATCGAGGCGATCTTGCCCCGCCCGAACAGGACCAGCACCACAATGGCGATCAGCAGGATTTGCCAAGGACCCATCTGCATCGTGTTTTCCTCCGATAAGCGGCGGCTTGCCGCGCAAGTGTTGCCCCGACATCGCCGATGTGACCGGGCGCTGCAAGCGGATGCCGCCCCGTGGCAGGACATTGCTGCCAGTTATTTGTCAGTTGCCCTGCGCAGTGATAGGATACGGTATGTCCCGTGACGACCGTCTTTATGCCCTGATGCAGATCCTCCGCGATGGCCGGTTGCACCGCGCCGCCGATCTGGGAGCGCGACTGGGCGTGTCCACCCGCACGGTCTGGCGCGACATGGCGCTTCTGGCTGCGACGGGGCTGCCGATCGAGGGCGAGCGTGGCGTGGGGTATATCCTGCGCGGGCCAATCACCCTGCCACCGCTGATCCTGACGCCGGGCGAAATCGATGCGCTGCACAAGGGCCTGACTCTGATGACGCAGGATCCCGATGCCGCGCTGGCCCGCGCCGCGCGCAGTCTGGCGGGCAAGATCGCCACCGTGCTTCCCTCGCCTGCCGATGGCGATCCGCAGGAGATCTTCGTGTTCGACGGCGATGCGGGCGCGCGGGTGACGCCCTATCTGCCGATTCTGCGCCGGGCCATCGCTGCCCGCCAACGGCTGTCGATCAGCTATATCGACCTGTCCGGACTGGAAAGCCACCGTGACATCCGCCCCTTGGCTCTGGACCTGTCGCACCGGATCTGGACCCTGACCGCCTTTTGCGAGGCGCGCGGCGATTTTCGCAGCTTCCGGTTGGACCGCATCATGTCGGTGCAGGAAACCGGCGAGGTGTTCCCGCAGGAACCGGGCCGCGATCTGGCGGATTTCGCGGCACGGCAGGCCGCCGAGACGGCTATTTTGCCGGGAACACGAAACAGCGGTCCCGCCGGATCATGAGCCACAGCGGACGGCCCGGTTTCGGCAGGAACACATTCGGCACCGTGGCCTTCAGGATCGACCCGTCATGGTCCATGCGCAATTCGATCAGGCTTTCGGCCCCCATGAACCGCGCGCGCACCACCACGCCGCGCGCCGGCACGCCATCCTGTGGCGTCGGCAGCGGGCCACGCCCGTCACGGTCGAAATCGATCTTCAGGTGTTGCGGGCGGATGACGATTTCCACCATCGCGCCATCCGGCATGCCGGGCGCAAGAAACCGGCCAAACGGCGTGTCGACCAGCGCGCCGCGCACCCGCCCGGTGATCACGTTGATGTCAGAAAAGAACGCCACCGTCTCGCGGTCGGCGGGCGCATTGTAGACATTGTAGGGCGCGCCGCGCTGCACGATCCGCCCGCCGCGCATCAACGCGATTTCGTCGGCCATGCGCATCGCCTCTTCGGGTTCATGCGTCACCAGCACGACGGCGGTATCCTCGGCCTTCAGCACCTCCAGCGTCTCGTCGCGGATGCCATCGCGCAGGCGGTTGTCCAGACCGGAAAACGGCTCGTCCATCAACATGATGCGCGGGCGCGGCGCCAGCGCGCGGGCCAGCGCAACACGCTGTTGTTCGCCACCCGACAACTGGTGCGGATACAGGTCGATGAACCGCGCCAGCCCGACCCGACCCAGCAGGTCCGTGACCCGCGCGGACTTGTCCGACCGCGTGCCGGTCAGCCCGAAGGCGACGTTCTCGCCCACGCTCAGATGCGGAAACAGCGCGAAATCCTGAAACATCAGCCCGATTTGACGCCGTTCCGGCGGCACACGGAACACCGTGTCGCACACCAGTGCGCCGTCCACGAAAATCTTGCCGCTGTCCTGCATTTCCACGCCCGCGATCATCCGCAGCGTGGTGGATTTGCCGCAGCCCGATGGGCCCAGCAGACAGGTCACCTGCCCAGCCTGCACCCGCAGCGACACGTCATCGACCACCGCCCGCCCACCAAAGCGACGGACCAGGTTCTGCACCTCGAGGCGGGGAGGAAGGACGGTCACGGCGGACTGGCATCTTTCTGACGGTTTCGGTCGGATTATCAATGCTCGCGCATGGGCGCAAGGCATGGCAACACGGCAGGGCAAACAGCGAGGCCGCGGCGTTCTGCAGACCCGGCGCCCGCCTTCCGATCACGAAAGGTTGAACCGAGCCGGACACGGCCCCACATCAGGACCAGGACATCAGCAGGAGCCGCCATGAAACCGATCATCCTTGCCACCGATCTGACAATCCGTTCCGACCGCGCCCTGCGCCGGTCGCTGCTCTTGGCCCGCGACATGGGCGCGCCGCTGCATCTGATCTACGTCATCGACGAGGATCTGCCGCCGGACCTTGCCGCACAGAAACGCCAGATTGCCGAAACCGCGATGACGCGCGCACTGGCCGATGCCGCCGTGGCCGGGCAAGAGACCCGCATGGACGTGCTGGAAGGCCTTCCGGCCGATGTGATCGCGCGCGAGGCCGAGGC
>JBGSJU010000167.1:0-2391 GCA_041741655.1 Rhodobacterales bacterium | reverse complement strand
TGTCATGTGTCCCGTCCGCGTCCAAAGGGTGGGACTTCGCCCCACCGTCCGTTTACAAATCGCCCAGTTTCACGGCCGGGTCATAGTCGCCTTGACCAGACCGCGCCATTGCCGGTCGGTCAGCCCGATCACCATCACGCGCCGCCCGCAGGCGCACAGGAAATCCTGCCCATAGGCGCCATAGAGCGCATTGCCGGCCTTCTGCCGCGGATCGGCGTTCAGCACCGCATCCGCGATCATGCCCAGATGGCCCAGCGTGGCGGCGGCCACATCCTTCAGCGCCAGTTCCACATCCTGCCCCTGCCCCGTGCGCAGCCGGTGCCGTTCGGCGGCCAAAAGCGCGGACACCACCAGATTGCCCGAGATCAGGTCCCAGGCGGGAAGTGCGGCGGCCACGGGGGCGTCATGGCCTTCGGGGCCGGTGATGTCGGGAATGCCCAACGCGGGGTTCACCGTATAATCCACCTGCGGGCGGCCATGGCGATCGCCGGTCAGCGTCACCATGACCAGATCGGCACGATGTTGCACCAGCGTTTCGTAATCCATCCAGCCGCGCACCCGCAGATTGGTCAGGAACAGGCCCGCATCCGGCCCCGGCGCCGTGATCAACCGCGTGATCAGTTCTTGTCCCTGCGGGGACTTCATGTTGACGGCGATGGATTTCTTGCCCTTGTTCAGCCCGTCCCAGAACAGGCTTTGCCCCGATGGCGCCAACGGCCAGCGCCCGGCATCAAGGCCCCCTTCCAGCCGGTCGAAGCGGATCACCTCTGCCCCCATCTGCGCCAGCGTCATCCCCGCCAGCGGCACCGCCACAAAGGCCGACCCTTCGACCACGCGCATGCCGGCCAGTAGTTTGGTCATCGTCTCGTCCTTTCAGTCATTCCAAAGTGCGGTCGCCTGCAGGCCCTGATGGCCCGCCAACGCCGCCGTGCACAGTTCAAGCCCCCCGGTGTCGGTCGGACGGCCGATCAGGCGCAGGTCCTCGCCGCCAAACAGCGGATGCACGCCCCGAAACCGGAAGGCATCGGGCGTCCTGCCGCGCCAGCGGGTCGCGGCATCGATCAACAGTGTGGCCTGCAAGGGGCCATGCACCACAAGGCCCGGGTAATGTTCGACCTGGGTCGCATAGGGCAAGTCGTAATGGATCCGATGCGCGTTGAACGTCACCGCAGAATAGCGGAACAACAGCGGTTCCGCCATCGCCACGCGGGTGTCGAAGGCCGGGTTTTCCGGCGCTGGAATGGCGCGCGGCGGGCGATATTCGGACGGGATCTGCAGATAGACGATATCCTGCCGCTCGTGAATGGCCATGCCACGCGGGCCATGAATTTCGTGCACCACGCTGACCAGAACCATCGGCCCGGCGCCGCCCGTCTTTTCCTCGACCGAGATCAGTCGCGAGTGCCGACGGATCGGATCGCCCACCCGCAACAGCGCATGAAAGGTCAGCACGCCACCCGCCCACATCCGCCGGTCCAGCGCCACGGGGGGCAGAAAATCGCCAAGGCGCGGATGACCGTCGCGACCGAGGTCCGTCGTGGGGGTCAGCGGGGGGAAGGCGCACCAATGCCACAGGGGCGGCAAAGGATCGCCGTCGCGCGGCGCGGCACCGATGCGGCCCGGCAAGGTGGCATGGATCATCGCCGCCTGCAGCGCATTGATCTGACCCGTGGCCGATTCGGTTCGGCCCTCCCACCCCTTGATGTTGATCTGGTCCACCGCGCGCCTCCCTGACGTTCAGGAACAAAGCGCCCATTGCGCCATAAAATCAAACGATTTTATGGGCTTACGCGAATACAATGGCATACCGGATTGGTATGCGTGGGCATGCAAGGCCGCCAGCGCCTTGATTGCACAGGCGGATTCGTCATGCTGCACGCGCACCTTGCAGTTGCAGCATTGTCAAGAATTTTTGCGCGCGCTGATCGGAGAATCCACGCGCTGCGACCGGGAAAAAGAAAAGGCCGCCCGTGGGGCGGCCTTTCCATCAATATGACTGAGATCGAGTCGGGTTTACTTCAGGATTTTCGAGACGACCCCTGCTCCAACCGTGCGGCCGCCTTCGCGGATGGCGAAGCGCAGGCCGTCTTCCATCGCGATCGGCGCGATCAGTTCCACGACGAACTTCAGGTTGTCGCCTGGCATCACCATCTCCGTGCCCTCGGGCAGCGTTACGGTGCCGGTCACGTCCGTCGTGCGGAAGTAGAACTGCGGACGGTAGTTTGCAAAGAACGGGGTGTGGCGCCCGCCCTCTTCCTTGGTCAGGATGTAGGCCTCGGCCTCGAACTGGGTGTGGGGCGTCACCGAGCCGGGCTTGCACAGCACCTGGCCGCGCTCCACGCCTTCACGGTCCACACCGCGCAGCAGCGCGCCGATGTTGTCGCCGGCTTC